>JAYVGK010000102.1:0-21474 GCA_043772215.1 Acidimicrobiales bacterium
TGCAACGTGGCGGCCACCGTTCCCTTCTCCTCCGGTTCGTGCCCAAGGGCAAGCGAAAGGGTCTTCAGCTCGGAATGGAACCGAGTCCGCTGGTCCGCAAATCCCCGGAACGCCGTAGCGATATCAGGGCGGGTGATATCGCCCAGCTTGTCAGCAGCGTCGGTAAATCCTTTGGCGCCGTCTTCCAGCGTTTGCATGAGGTGGTCGAGCGTCTCAGTGGTGTTCTTGGTGTCCATATGGGTCTCCTTCGGGTAGATCGGACGGCTTCCCGCTACCCCAAGCGTGTAGGGGTCAAACCACGGGTCGCGGTTGACCCTCATCATCGGAATAGGCCAAAGGGTGATCACGTCCTAGCTCGGCAAAGCGCTCGTTGAGGGCCACCGCCAACACATCGCGATTGTGTTCGTCGGCGAGCAGTGCCCCGTAGAGGATGGCCTCGACCTCGAGTGCCGCGCTCATGCCACCAAGTGCGAAATAGCGGTACCACAGCTCATCCACGGAGAGGCCAAGATCGCGGCGCGCTTGCTCCAACACATCAATTGATTCCACCATGACTGAACCTCACGCGTCCGGGTCGATTGTGCCTTGGGTGGTTTCCACCACGTCAGTGGCGTACTGACGCACCAATTGCTCGGCCGATCGGGCGTTTCGGTGCAGGGTGGCGGCAGCGACCTTGGCGCTCACATGATGGCGGGCCATCAGCACCCCCTGGGCTCGGGCGATGACCTCGCGAGCCAGCAACGCATCGGTGATCCTCGTAGCCACTTGGCCATCGGTGAGATCGGACCCGGCATCCACCAAAATCCCCGAGGCCTGAGTGGCAAACAGCGCCGCCAGTTCTTGTTCTGGTGGTCCAAATGCCCGCTCCGTACTCGAATAGATGTTCAGCGCGCCTATGGGGCGTTCGGTACCCAACAGCGGCGAGGAGAGAATGCTGCCGATATCTTCATGCATGGCCAATGGGATGAATGCTGGCCAACGATGCTCTCGCGCCAACGACTCCACATGGAACCAATGGCCTTCCATGGCGGCCGCCACGCAAGGACCCTCCCCGGTTTCGTACTGGTGCGCATCCATACGCAGCACGGTGTCGTTGCTGGCGGCCACGGTGGTGAGTTGACCGTTGCGCTCTAGGGACACGCTGACGCCGTCGGCGCCGTCCACGGTGGCTTTGGCCAACTCCACCACAAGACGCAAGGCGGCATCAATGACTTCAGTGCTTGTTGGCAACTGCCCTACATGTGGGAACAGCAGTGAGAGCGGCACCGATGGCCGGGTGCTCGAAGTTGCAACTGGGCCTTGCTCTGCTCCCAAGGCCGAAGCAGGATCGGTGAGCTCGATGCGCACGAGGGGGCTAACACCGGTGAGGTCGAAAATGCGGAGGGTATGTGCCGATGCTGATCGGACGGTGAGCGCACCCTGCGTTTTTCCCAACTGCGTGCAGGTATCAACGATGACCCACAACCCCGCCGCCCCTATGAAGACCAAGGCGCCAAAATCGAGCACCAGGTCCGAGTGACCTTCTGTCACCAAGGCCCGCAGGACCGCTCCCAGCGTGGGGGCCGTGAGTGCGTCTAGGTCACCGGTCACACTCAAAACGACTTGGTTGCCGTCGAAGCCAATGACCATGGCGAACTCACCGAAGCGGTGCGCTGTCATAAGTAACTCCTTGGCAACAGGGAAACAGGCACTGAGCAGGCCTTTGATCTCGGGGACTGGCAAAGCCAAGCGGTACGAACCCTTGCTGTCAAAGGCAGCAAAGATTATCAGGCTCGAACCAGTACGCAACCAGATGACCAGGAATCATGGTGAACTGTGGGATATGCCCAGCGCCGCTGACTTTGTCGATCTCGAGAGCAATTTTTCCCGGATCGCCATGGAGTTGTTTGCCGCCAACAGTGTGGAAGCCACCCTTCAACAGATTGTGGAATTGGCGGCCCAAACCATCGACGGATGTGACGGTGCCGGGATCATCCTGGTCCACGACTCCAAGGCCACCACCGCAGCGGCAACAGGCGAGCTGGTGAAGAAACTGCATCAACTGCAAATCCACACCGATCAGGGGCCTTGCCTCGATGCCGCCTCGATCGGGGTCACATTTTACGCCGACGACCTCACCGACGACGCTCGTTGGCCCACATTTGGGCCCCAAGCAGTGGCAGCTGGGGTGCGTTGCGTGCTGGCGTACTCGTTGTCGGCCGAGCGTCAGAGCGCCCTGAACCTTTATGCCCGATTGCCCGCAGCCTTCGGCGCCACCGACCGGGCTCAGGGGCAGTTGTTTGCCACACTGGCGCGCCTAGCGCTGGATTCCGCTGAGGAGCGCGCTGCTGACGGTAAGCGCGCAGCCAATTTGAACGAGGCGCTACGTACCCGCGAACTCATCGGACAGGCCCAAGGCATTTTGATGGAGCGCGAACGGATCACTGCCGATCAGGCCTTCGACGTACTGCGCAAGGCATCGCAGAAGGTCAACATCAAGCTACGCACTGTGGCCGAGACCCTGGTGGAAACGGGAGAGGCACCCACGCAAGACTAGGGCTCGGGCGTTACCCCGGACACGGATTGACGAATGCGCCCACGGGTGGTGGGCAGCGCTGCGGCACAGAGGGCACCGGTGAACCAGGCCCCCGCCGCCAGCACGAATACCCACCTGAATGTGCCAGCCGAGTCCGCCATCCACCCGCCCAGCCGTGGGCCCACGGTCTGGGCTGCGCCGAAGCAAGCAGTGATGACTCCGAACGCCGCTGAGAATTCCTGTGGTCGCACGTGATCCCCGATGTACGACGCAATGGACACCACCGCTCCGGCCATCCCAAACCCGTAGGCGAACGTGGCCACGGACACCACCGGTTCGACTCCCACCAGTACAGCAAGGCAGCCACCCCCAGCGGCCACGAGACTTCCAATGAGCGTGCCACGTCGGCCTACTTGATCAGACAACCGACCCACCAGCAAGGCGCCACCGGCATTGCCTGCTCCCATCAGGGCGTATACCCACACAGAATGGCCCTTGCCAAACCCTGCGTCTTTCTCCAGGGCAGCAACCACGTACGTGGCAAACAAGACGTAACCCAGGCCGAAGCACGTATAGGCAGCGGTGGGGGCCCACCAGGAGGGGACGGTGCGCAATACCGAGATCTTGGGGGGCGAGCCGGGTAACAGCGGAATTGGTTTTAGTACCACCAGCGCCAAGATGGTGACGATGACCCCGACACCCGCTTCTCCCAACCAGATGGGGCGCCACAAACCCGGGTCACCGCCAACGTTGCGCACCACAGTGGCAAACACGGTGGCAACCACGATGCCGCCCCCGATGGCGGAACTGCATACCCCCATGGCGAACCCGCGACGTTCGGGGGGAAAGGCACTGGCCGCCACCATGGGCGCTGGGATCCAGGCCGCAGCACCGCCCAATCCTCCCATCGCCATCCCCACCAGTAGCAGCGGAGTACTACGGGTGGTGGCCAGGATGGCGATGCCACAGGTGGACATGGCGATGCCGAGTTGTACGAGACGATGGGGTGGGACCCGCAACGATGCGGTGCTGGTAAGCAACGTACTCACCAAGTATGCAGCCAAGTTGATGGTGCCCAACCATCCGGCCAACCCATAGGAGATACGGAGATCGGCCTTCATGGCTGGTAGCACCAGCCCAAAGGTGAACCGGGCAAAGCTCTGCGCCACGAAACAGCCGAGTACGACCACCACGACAGTCGCCTTTCGGCCCGAGGTGGGTTGCGAATCGGGCACAGCGGCAGTCTCGCAGCAGGGGCTGGCGTCCACCATTCAACCAGTCGGTCAGAATTATCCTCGCAATGGCAACCATCTGGGTCATCGAAGACGACGTATCTATTCGGGAGGGGCTGCTGCGGGCGTTGACGGCAGATGGGTTCGACACCTCAGCGGCGGCCACCGTTGCTGGTGTCGCAGATTTGCCCGGTGTTCCGGACGTCGTATTGCTCGATGTTAACCTGCCCGATGGCAGTGGATTCGATGTGTGTCGAACCCTGGTGAGTCGTTTCCCTGAGGTGCGTGTGATGATGCTCACGGCGCGGACCGAGGAAATTGACGTGGTCATCGGTTTGGATTCGGGGGCCATCGACTATCTCACCAAGCCGTTTCGTGTAGCGGAATTGAAGGCGCGCATACGAGCTCAACTTCGCCTTGGTTCTGGCGGTGGGCATCATGGCGATGGCGATTCCGGAGACGTGATCACGGTGGGGGACCTGCGCATTGATGTCGGCAGTAGGCGGGTATGGCTCAACCTTAAGGAGCTCACACTGCGGACGAAGGAATTCGATCTTTTGGAACGCCTGGCCCGTGATGCAGGCCGAGTGGTGCGGCGTGAAGATGTGATGCGAGACGTGTGGGACGAGCACTGGTTCGGTTCCACCAAGACTCTAGATGTTCACATTGCCGCCCTGCGCCGTCGATTCGGCGAAGAAGCAGATGATCGCAGTCGAATTGCCACCATTCGTGGCGTCGGGTTCCGGCTGGAGTCGCAGTGAGGCGACGAATCGTCACCTTCGCCATCGTCATCGTCACCTTGGCACTCATCATCTTGGCGGTACCGTTCGGTTCGGATATCCAACGTCGTATTCGCGCTGATGAACGCTCGAAGTTGGCTCGCCTGGCTGCCGTCACTGCAGCCGATATCAGCGTGGAGGCCGCCGCCGGTACCGACCGTATCGAGCTGACGGCCACACTTGGGTCGTCAACCCGGATTGCCGTTTACTCCGCCACGGGTCAGCATTTGGCGGGGAACGGTCCGCTTCGCCTTGACGCAACGCTCGGTGCTGTGCCTCCCGGTTTGGTGAAGGAGAGCTCCAATACTGCTGAATTGATCGTGGCCGTACCCATTTCGGTGGATGAAAAGCTGATTGCGGTGGTGCGCGCATCGGAAGACAGTGCCACCCTCACCACTCGCATCCGAGCGGCGTGGACTCGTATCGCGCTGGCCTCGCTGACGGCCTTGGTGGTGGCCACCGGGTTGGCGGTAGCCCTGTCCAATCGGCTGCTGCGACCCCTGGAACAGCTGAAGCAGGCGGCAGAGAGCATTGGCACTGGCGCGACGGCATTGGTTGCTTTCAGTGGGTTGCCGGAATTCGACGCGATAGCAGGCGCGCTTACGTTGAGCCATATACGGGTGGAAGAAAGTATGAGTCGCGAACGGGCCTTCAGCGCCGACGTGTCGCATCAGCTCCGGACCCCGATCACCGGGTTGCGCCTGACACTGGACAACGAGCTGGAACACCCTCGCGCCGATTCGCAGGCAGCTCTGCATGAGGCGCTACGTGATGTCGACCATCTGGAATCAACGGTGGAAGGCCTGTTGGCACTGGCTCGCGACACAATGGACCGACGATCGCTCATCGATCTGGGCCACACCATCACGGCCAGAACGCTGCCGTGGCGAACGAAGCTGCGCGCTGATGGCCGAGAGTTGGTGACGAGAGGTCTGGGCAGGCCGCTGCCGGTACGGGCATCGACTCAAGCAGTGGGCGAGATCCTTGATGTGTTGCTCAGCAACGCGTCTTGCCATGCCCGCGGCGTGGTGACGGTAGAGGTGCAACGGCGACCCGTGGTGATGAGTGTGCGGGTATCCGACACAGGGCCGGGCTTGGACGATCCCCTGGCCGTGTTCCAACGACGCGACGCCGATTCTCGGGGCACGGGTATCGGTCTGGCACTGGCGTTGCGGTTGGCCGAGGCGGAGGGGGGCACACTCACGTTGGTTCATCATGAGGGCTTTTGTGTGTTTGAACTGTTGCTACCCATTTGAGCACCCGTAATTACCTGGGAGCTTTTTTGGGCTGGAATTGGCACAGCGATGGGTTGGTGCTGGGGACGTGGTCCGTAGCGTGGGCCCATGTTCACTCACAGACCCACCCGTCCTCACAGGGTCGTGCCGCTCACCACTTCCATGGTGGTCTTGGCTCTCTCTGCTGCCTCTGTGTCAGCAGCCACCAAGACAACGGAGCCGACATCGAAGGCGATCACAAAATCGACAGCCTCGAAATCAGCAGTAGATCCAAATGCTCCCGAGATGTTGTCGCCGGGAGACATCCCGGACAACATCGCGTTTGTGCCTTACCAGCCAGCGGGTGGCGTATATCGCATCACCACGCCGGAGGGATGGTCACGTAAGAGCACCACCACCGGTGCGGTGTTCACGGACAAATACAACATCATCCAGGTTGAGTCCGTGGCCAGCCAGTCTGCCCCCACCCCCGCATCGGTTTCGGCCACGGTGAAGCAAAAATTCAGTGTCAGCAAAGGTTTTGTGCTGGGTAAGGCGGTCACCGTGACACGCAAAGTGGGCACTGCGGTGTTGGTCACCTATGTCCTCAGCAGTGTCCCCAACGAAGTCACCGGCAAGACCATTGCCGTGGCGGTGGAACGCTACGAATTCCACAAAGGTGCTACCACGGTGGTGCTCACCCTGTCCGGGGCCAAGGGTGCCGACAACGTGGATCCGTGGAAGATCGTGACGGACTCTTTCGCATGGGCGTGACCCGTAGCGGGGCGGTGTTGGAAGCAATTGATCTCTACCGTTTCTTTCATACTGGCGGCGAAGAGACGCTGGCATTACGAGGCGTCAGTGTGTCGGTGAATCCGGGTGAGATGGTGGCCATCACCGGTCCGTCGGGATCTGGTAAATCTACGCTTTTGGCCTGTTTGGCGGGGCTCGATGAACCCGATGGTGGCATGGTGCGCGTCGCTGGCCACGAGCTCAGTCGCAGACCCGAAACCGAACGATCCCAACTACGGGCCCGCCATATCGGAATGCTGTTTCAGACAAACAACCTTCTTGATCATCTCAGCGTGGAAGCCAATGTGGCATTGGCTCGACGACTGGCCGGCAAACACACGTCTCCACCAGTGAGGGCACTCATGGACGAACTCGGTATCAGCCACCGCAGACATTCACGCCCATCGCAACTGTCCGGTGGCGAACTGGCGCGCGCTGGGTTGGCGGTGACACTGGCCAATGATCCGGAACTCATCGTGGCCGACGAACCCACCGGAGAACTCGATTCGGACAGCGCTCACATGGTGCTGGACGTGTTGGCCGTTCGAGCCGCAAAGGGCGCCGCCGTTGTGTTGGTGACCCACAGTCCTGACGTGGCGGCAGTTGCTCAGCGTCGAGTGATGTTGCGAGACGGCGTCGTTGTCACTACCCCACAAGGATCACGATGAACTTGAACGCCACCGGACTGCCGGCATTACCGGTGCTGACATGCTCGGACCTACGCCGCACTTACTCAACTGGGGGTGAACCCATCGTGGCATTGGCCCACGCCACATGCGTGGTGCAACGCGGTCAGCAGATTGCTCTCATGGGCCCATCCGGAAGTGGAAAGTCCACCCTGCTCCATATCCTCGCCGGCATCGACCAACCCAGCTCGGGCGCCATTGCGTGGCCGGCATTGGGCGATGCTGATTCCCTTCGTCCCGGGCCGGTAGGTGTGGTGTTTCAATCGCCATCCTTGCTGCCGCCTCTCAATGTGGTGGAAAACGTTGCGTTGCCGCTACTGCTGAGTGGATGTGGCGACAACGAGGCCACTCGGCGGGCACTGGAGGCGCTGGCGCTGCTCGAGCTCGACCATCTGGCCAACAAGCTTCCGGAGGAGCTCTCCGGTGGTCAGGCTCAGCGGGTGGCCATTGCCCGGGTACTGGCCAGCGACCCGCAGCTCATCCTCGCCGATGAACCCACCGGTCAACTCGACCACGAGTCCGCCGCCCACGTCATCGACATGCTCATTGCCGCCTCCGATGCCAGCGGCGCAGCCTTGATCATCAACACCCACGATCCGTCCGTTGCGCAACGCCTGGCCATCCAGTGGACCATGCACGACGGCACCCTTAGGACCGAGCAGAGCCTCACCAACGTTAAGGTCACTGACCGCCAGGAAGAATTGAGTGCATCGTGTTGAGCGTCACTTGGCTTGGTGGACTGATACGTCGTCGACCCGGACGGCTCATTGCATCGGCGCTGGGAGTGGCTCTCGCCGTGGGCCTCCTGGCTTCCATCGGTACATTCCTGTCCGCATCCAAGTCGGTGATGACCCAACGAGCCGCCAATAGTGTGGCGGTTGACTGGCAGATTGAAACACAGCAAGGTGCCAGTCCATCTTCGGTGTTGGACACCGTGAAGCAGTTCCCTGGCCTAACCAACACTGCTCTGGTGGGTTTCGGGCAGACAACGGGGTTCACGTTGGTCTCTGGTGACACCACCCAGAGCACCGGTCCGGGTGTGGTGTTGGGGCTGCCAGCATCGTACGTCGCCAGTTATCCCGACTCGCTACGTGCGTTGGCAGGTGCCCCCCACGGCGTGTTGCTGGCACAGCAGACAGCGGCCAATTTGCGCGCTGCAGTTGGCGATACCGTGACGTTCGGGAGGGCTGGTTTGCCCGACGTCTCCGTGCGAGTCGATGCAGTGGTTGACCTTCCGGCTGCTGATTCACTGTTCCAGAAGGTGGGGGCGCCGGCCGGTGCCCAGGCCAAGGCCCCACCCGACAACGTGCTGCTGTTGCCCAACGAGGTGTGGCACCAATACTTTGATCCACTGGCGGTGGTCCGACCAGATCTGGTGACCACCCAAGTACACGCTCGATTCACCCAACCCCTGCCTGACGATCCCTCAGCGGCGTTCGCCCGTGTGGAGAGTCAGGGCCGCAATCTGGAACTCCAGCTGGCCGGCCACGGACTGGTGGGCAACAACCTCGGTGCCGAATTGGACAAGGCCCGATCGGATTCGCTGTACGCCCAGATCCTGTTCCTGTTTCTCGGAGTCCCCGGAGCCGTACTGGCTGGGTTGCTCACGGCGACGGTGGCGGCCTCGGGGGCTGACCGACGCCGACGCGATCAGGCGCTGTTGCGAGCCCGCGGGGCCACATTGCGTCAATTGGTGCGTATAGGTCTCAGCGAAGCAGTACTCGTGACCGTGGTGGGATCTGCACTGGGGATTATAATCGCGCTGATGATAGGTGCACTTCTCTTCGGGAGCGCCACCTTCGGTACCACCGCAGCCACGGCCACCCTGTGGGTCATCGGCTCAATAGTGGCGGGGTCACTCATTGCGGCGCTGGCCATTGCCTGGCCCGCTTGGCGCGACGCGCGGGAGACCACGGTGGTTGCGTCAAGACGTACGGTGGGAAGGGCCACGGAACCACGTTGGATGCGCTGGCGTGTTGATGTGTTGTTCATCGGCGCATCGTTGCTGGTGTTCTGGCTCACCAGCCGAAACGGATTCAAGCTGGTATTGGCGGCCGAAGGTGTGCCCACCATTTCAGTGAACTATTGGGCGTTCTTGGGCCCGGCCCTGGCCTGGATCGGTGGCGGACTGTTTCTGTGGCGGCTGGCCACCACTGGACTGCGCCGCGGTCGTGGCCTCCTCTCTCGTGTGCTGAAACAGTTCACCGGGGGCCTGTCCACCACTATTGCTGCGTCCATGTCGCGGCAGCGTCAGATGCTGGCGCGGGGGTTGACACTGGTGGCTCTCACTGCCGTGTTCGCCGGCTCCACTGCGGTGTTCAACTCCACCTACCGGGCTCAAGCCGAAGTAGATGCAGTGCTCTCCAACGGGGCCATGGTCACTGCTATCCAGTCGCCCGGTCAAGACGTTGCCCCGGCCAAGGCCAAGGACCTGGCCCGCATACCCGGTGTGAGATCGGTGACGGCGCTGCAGCATCGGTATGCGTACGTAGGTGCTGACTTGCAGGACCTGTACGGCGTGGACCCTGCCACCATCGTGAAAGCCACCAAGTTACGCAACAACTACTTCCAGGGCGGCACGGCCAAGCAACTCATGGCCAAGTTGGCCACTCAGCCCAATGCCGCATTGGTGAGTTTGGAAACCGTGAAGGACTTCCAGCTGTCACCCGGTGACACCATCAATTTGCGCCTGCAGGACGGCAAGACCAAACAGTTCCGTCCGGTCCCATTCACCTATGCCGGTGTAGTGGAGGAGTTTCCCTCCGCTCCGTCGGACAGCTTCATCGTGGTCAACGCCGCATACGTGGCTCAACAAACCGGTACCGCCACGGTCGGATCGTTTCTCATCGATACTTCGCCGGGTGACTCCACTGCCGTGGCTGGTCGGGTGCAAAAGGTATTGGGTACAACGGCGGTAGTGCGTGACGTTGCCTCCAAGCGACGCAAGATCGGCACCAGTCTTACTGCCGTGGAACTGGGCGGTCTCACCAAGGTGGAGCTAGGTTTTGCCCTGGTGTTGGCCGCTGCGGCCAGTGGGTTGGTGCTGTGGCTCGGATTCACTGAACGTAAGCGCACGTACGCTATTGCGGCTGCGCTGGGTGCCAAACCTCGGCATTTGGCCGGGTTCATCTGGAGTGAGGCGCTGTTCGTGACCGTTGGTGGACTCGTACTTGGTGTGGTGTGCGGGTGGGGCATCACTCACATGATGGTGAAAGTGCTCACGGGCGTCTTTGACCCGCCACCGTCGAGCTACTCGGTGCCGTGGGGCTACCTGGGTTTGGTGGGGGCCATAGTGGTGGTGGCGGTGATCATTGCCTCGGGAGCAATCACTCGGTCTACGAGACGGCCCACCATCGACATGCTGCGCGATCTCTGATTCGCCAAACGCTTACCCACACGTGGAGCTGAGCCCTATGTATCGAGTCCTTGGTAAGTTATCTAGACCGTCGAAAGGTTTCGTGGGGCGTTGTTGGTTCCGAGAGCCTGGTGGCGATGAAGGCAACCACGTCCGCCACACCCATGCCGAGCAAAACACCGGCCACCGCATCGGTGGGGTAGTGGGCACCCACGAGTACCCGTGATGCGCCCATGACTGCTGCCGCCAGGAGCGCTGGTACCAGAAAACTCATCCGTTGGCTGCGCGATATTGCCGCAATGGCAAACGCAATGACCACTGCCAATGCCGCAAACCCTGCTGCATGACCAGAGGGAAATCCGTTGCCGCCCTCACCGGTGAGGACAGCAACCCCCGGACGCCGACGGGCCACCACTATCTTGAGCGTGACTTCGGCCGCACCCGCAATGGCAGGTGCGGCCAGGACAGCGAGCGCCCAGGGTGCAGAGCGATAACGAAACCAAAGAACAGCAGCGGCCACGAATCCGAACATCACCACGACACCAGGAGATCCGAACACAGACACCAGTTTGGCCACCCGGAACGGTAGTGATGACGATGAAGGCACATAGCCCTGGACCATTTGATCGTCCACGAAGGAGGGCCCGATCCGATGCCACGACAGCAGCAGGAGCACCATGAATGCAACGACCGCAATCCCTACCCGCTGAAGCATGCGCCAGGCCACCGGCCCGCTGAACACTGCGCGAAGTGGAGGGAGGCGCGACAGTTGAGTACTGAGTAGAGAACGGTCAACCATGATGAACCACATCATGACCGGCCCTTCCTGCAGAAACGCTGAGGGAATTTGGTGGCGTAGTAGGTGCGAATCGATCTAGCGCGCCATCACTGCAAAGAAGTCTCGTGATTGCGCTCGAAGATAACGAGTCGGGGAGTGGCGCATGCCAGGTAGCAGCTTTGTGCCTTTGGGGCCTGCGGCCGTCTGCTCATAGAGAAAAAATGCCACCCATGCGCTGTTGATATCGAGCTCCATGCCTCGGACCGAGCCCGCCGCCACGAGCACGTCAGCCAATGTTTTGATGGACATGCCAGGACCGCCGGCGTAGATGAGTGCACCGTCCTTGGTGACGCCCATTCCCGAGCGCCACACCAGTACTTTGTGCCCCACTGTTTTCCCCCATCGCGCATTGTTGGCCTGATCAATGCCAGGCACGGGGAGGGAATTGTCGACAATCAGACTGAGGTTCTGTCGCACCGACAACACGTCGGGCCCGAGTTGCGCGTCACGCCCCCACTGAGCCACCGTGGCCGTCCCGTCCTTGTGGATGACCGCCGATGCTGCCCCGTTCACGAGTGGCGCTCCCTGGTGCCCGCCCACCCAATATCCGCCGCCGGACTCACGCTGACGAAAGCCAGCATTGAACACGGCCAACAACTTGGGTCGTTCACCCGCTGGTACCTGTCCGTGCTCGGGCCATGAGCCCCCCGGATCCTCCGTACCCGCCAGCAGCCGCATCCGCACCAGCGACGTGTCCATGCGGGCCAATGCCACGACCAGCGATGTGTGAACGGCATCCGGGCGGATGCGGGTTACGGCGATGGCCGGGTGTTTGGCGTCCCCGGACACTACTGTCCACTGCCCCTCACCGGGGAGTGGCTGAGCCACTAACGGGCGTACTGGAGTGAGCGACGTGGCCGCCACTCCAGCAGCGGCGGCAGTGATCGACGGAGACTCTGCGAGCGCGATGGTGGTGGTTCTGCCGGAGGCCGGTGTGCTTCCCGGAGTGTTCCCCGGTGAAGGAGACGCGGCAACGCTAAAACCGTTGGCCGCCACGACCAAGGGAATGTCCGGCGCGCCACCGTCGGGAGGGGCGTGATGCGAATACCACCAATGCTCAGCGCCATTCACGATGCGCGCGCCGCCGCGCAGCCGCAGCCATTCAACTGCCCTCAACGAGAGAGGATCAGTACTGGGGCGAATCAGGGTGGTCCCCAACGAGAAACCTGGTCCCAGCCCTATGAGGGCGGCGATTGCAATTAATTGCGTCAAAAGTCGAGGCGTTGTGCGACGCCCCTCGTGACCGAGCGGGGTCAACGCAAGTACCAGAGCTGGCGCAAAGGGCAGCCACCAGGTGATGCCGATCACGAGTCCGGCGATTACCGCCGCTTGCAGCCCGAAGGCAATTGTCAGCAAAGACACCCGCTGGGTGAGATCCCATCGCAATCGACGAATCAACAGCGTATGCAGGGCGGCCCATGCGGCGCCGACCACGACAATGGTGATGGCGATGTGTCCTAACGACAGCGTTTCATTCAGCAGCGCCACCACCTCGACGGTGAGGAGCACACCCGCTGTTAAGCCAACCGCACTGTGCGAGTTCAGCGTTGCCGTTTGACTATTGGGTATCGGAACATTGCTGATGCCATAGGATACTTGTCGCATCGAAGTCCCGGAATTCGAACTTGGCTCCCACCGTGATCGATCGTCCTACCACCTTCAGTTGTTCTTCAGTAGATGTGCGCGATGATGACGCGTCGGCACACTCTGGTCGAGGATGATTCTTGGAGTTCAATCTGCAGAGACGTGCGTCGGACACGGTGCGCCGACGGATGGTGGTAGCGGTGATGCTGCTTGCCACCGTGGGGTCGGCGCTCGTTCTCAAGCACGGCGTGGAGGCGCCGTCTTCGGCCCGCATGTCGCTCGGCGGGCAGACGTCACCGGTTGTTCCCGATTTCGTCAGCGTGAATCAGAGTCGAGGCCTTGATGGACCAGCCATCGACGCTCTGAGTACGTACTTTGACTCGAACAAGCTTTCGTACACGGTGATACACCAAGGCACGCTTGACATGATTGAAGTAACGCGCCAAGGGGCTGTGGTGCGATCCGCTCCAGTAGGTGCCGGGTTTCCGATGAGCAGTCTGGCCGTTGATGCCACGGCCATAGCCGCCACCATGGGAGACGTGGTGGCGACGGTGGCAGGCGGGGGTCGGATTGTGATGGGTGCCACTGCGGCCACCCAGAATTCGATCATCCCCGGTGACATGGTCACACTCATGGGCTGGAACGGTGTCCCGGCCACGTTTGAGGTTGGTGCGGTGGAGCCTGATCCAGTCGTTTCCGGTGTGGAAATTGTGATGTCCGTCGAATCTGGCGTTCCGTTGGGATTCGTCCGTCCGTTCAGCATGAGGGCCTGGGGTTTTAATACCCGGGATTCGGCTCAGGCATCACTACAGGCACTGCAGGATACGTGGACTCAGCGCCGGATTCGAGTGCGGCTGTCCTGGCAGGATGCGCTGCTCGACGACACTGTGACTCAGGCTCACATCAAAGCCCTACTCGGCGATTTCTGGGTGGTGCGAGGCACCGGCGGCGCATTGCAGATAGATCCGGCATGGAAAACAGCGCACATCGCCCAGGTGAATTTGCCGCTGGTGGGCCCCCTTCGTTGCAACGCAGTGGTGGCGGTTGCAGCGGCGGTGGCGCTACAGGAGTTGCAGGACACTGGGTTGTCGGCCCTCGTTCACTCGGGTGATACTCGAGCGCACGGCGGCTGTTTCAGTACCCGGGAGACCCGTAGCCTGAACGGCAACTCCGGCCACAATTTGTCACGCCATACCTGGGGTGCAGCCATCGACATCAATCCATCGCAGAACCCCTATGGCGGTGTCTCACGCATGGACGGCCGGGTGATCGACGCGTTTCGCCGTCACGGCTTTATATGGGGTGGATCGTTCATAGTGCCGGATCCAATGCACTTCGAGTACGTGGGGCAGTGAGCGTGTCGGACCACACCATCCGGGAGTTCACGGGGGAGTCTCGTTGGCCCGCCGCCATTGCGGTGGTAGTGGCCATTGTGCTGCAGTTGCGGTTACCGGAAAATCTTTCGTTGGGTCCCACATACATGGTGCCCATCTTGGCGGTGGTGTTGCTGATTCCACTCATCGTGTTCAACCCTCACCGCTTCACCCCGAAATCTCGTGATCTGCGGGTGGTTTCGATTGCACTGATTGCCGCCATGAATGTGGGCAACGTGTCCTCGTTGGCGCTCCTACTGCGTCGACTGGTGAACGGCACCAAGGTGGACGGCCGCAGTCTGATGCTGTCGGCGGTGGAGATTTGGCTCACCAGCGTCATCATCTTTGCGTTGTGGTTGTGGGAAATTGACCGTGGTGGCCCAATTGCTCGTTCACGGGGAGAAATGGCTGATCCCGATCTGCTGTTTGCCCAGATGAGTGACTCGTCGCTCACGTCGCGTGTGTGGACTCCGACGTTCATTGACTATCTGTACGTATCGCTCACCAACTCAACCGCGTTCAGCCCCACCGACACCTTGCCCCTACGCACCAGGACCAAGATGTTGATGGGTGTGCAATCAATGGCGTCACTGGCCACCATTGCGGTGCTCGGAGCGCGTGCCGTCAACATCCTCAACTGAGCCACGGTGGGCGGCGAAGGCTCCCGTGCGACGCAGTAGCCGACGGGAGCGGAGCAGCCCAAGATCAGCAAATGCGAGGAGTTCGCCATCCCCAGACCCATTTCCGTATGCCGTGATCACCGTGGTGTCACGCTCCAGTCCGTTGTCGGCCATCCACTGGATTGCCATCCGCACCTTTTCCGCTCGGCGCACATTTGCTCCAATGAAGTTTCCGGTGGCCTGCCGGTCGGAGTCGTATTCGATCTGCGTACAGAGCACTGCATCGAAGGCCATGAGGGCGCGCAGCGGTTCCAGGTACACATCCAGTGATGCACTGACGAGGACGATCTTGGCGCCGTCTTGGCGGTGCCGTTCCAGTTCCTGCACCGCATCGGCAAACAGGCGTTGGTCAACCAGGTGTTGGGCAAAGATAGTGCCGATGTCGCAAAGCTCATGTTTGCTGCGACCAACAACGCACTCACGCAATAGCAACTCTTTCAGCGCGTTTCGCCCCATTCGACGTTGGCGGGCGACCTGGACAGAGGCTCTTGCCACGGCCGTAAGCAATGCGCGTCTAGACCCTTCGACCCGGTGAAGAAAGGGCAGTAGCGAGTCCCCTTGGGCCAGCGTGCCGTCGAAGTCGATGAAGACGAGCGACGTACGCGGATTGAGGCGCCCCGCATCAGTGCTGTACACAACCACCCTTTGATTCTGTCGCTTTTCTGATCAGGACAGGAGGCTACCGAGCAGAAACAGCGCAATGGTTGCCAGGGCTGTCAACTGGAGCGTTGGGTCGCGGATGAGCCGTTCCGGGCGAGATGCTCCACCGCCCATGGCAATCTTTAAGTAGCGCCCGATCGCCAGTGTGGAAGTAACTACCACCATGGCTGCCCAAATCTCCTCCAAGTGGGGTCCGCCCTGTCCAATACTGGCCCACATGACCAAGCTGAAGAACAACGCGCTGGCTGAGCCTGTGAGCAGCCGGACGGTGACGGCGTCTCGGTACTGGGTCAGCGCTTTGCGGTGTGCTGCAGCATCATCCCC
This sequence comes from Acidimicrobiales bacterium, assembly GCA_043772215.1. Lineage (GTDB taxonomy): Bacteria > Actinomycetota > Acidimicrobiia > Acidimicrobiales > JANYDT01 > JANYHQ01. The sequence continues at coordinate 16,033 of JAYVGK010000102.1, forward strand.
AAGTTCATGCACCTCACCGCGACGCTTACCCGCCGCCACCATCACCGATGCTGCGCCCACCGCCATCAAGAACCACACCGATACCGTTGTTCGGGTGGCGGTTGCACCGATCAGCACCCGAACCACAAATCCGGCGGCGATGGTGACAATGTCGACAATGAAGATCTGCTTCAGTTTTGCGCTGTACGCCACCGTCAACACTACGTAGACACCCAGCGCGAATCCGGTGGCGCGGCTGACCATGAGGCCGAGTACGGGTGCCAATGACAACAGTCCAGCGGCCGTCGTCGCAGCCGCAGAGCGACTGATTCGACCATCAGCTACGGGTCGGTGCCGTTTCACCGGATGCAACCGGTCTGCTGGCGCGTCGATAGCATCGTTGAGCAAATAGGTTCCGCTAGCCGCCATACAGGCAAGGGCAACCGCCGCCGCTAGTTGGAACAAGATGAGACCCGAGAACCGAAGAGCAGCGAACGACGCCGTGGTCACCAAAAACGCCTTGGACCATTGGTGCGGACGAACAGCCTGAATCCACGCACTGGATCGAATTCGCGCCAAACGTGACACGGGTACTGCTTTTGTCGTATCAGGCTGGTGCACGACCGGGACTGCAGTCATCGTTGTGTCACGGTGATAAATCACGGTGATCAGCCACGAGTTGGCGATTGGCGTTGCCCCGCATGGCTGGCGACAATTTGCGCCCAAGCGGTGCACCGCCGGGGGTGGTAGGAGTGAACAAAATGAAGATCACCATTTTCTTGTGGATGTCGAGTTCCATGGCGCTCACGGCGCCTGCCTGACGAAGCTGGAAGGCGGCCAGCAGTTTGCCACTACCCCATGATGGTGCACATCGGGACGCAAGCTGGTGGTGGAAATGGATGGTTCGCCATCGCCGGATGCCTGAGCCACCGTCTAGACCCCTTGGCCTGACGGTTCCGGTTTTTACTGCGGTGGAACCGGGCGGGGGAGTTCTGACGCTCATTGCGACACGAGGGCAATGGTGGGAGCTGGGACTATTACTACTGCCGCAATTTCGGTGGTTGACCCGTCATCGCCAGTCAAGGGCGCAACACGAACTGGAGTCGCTAACGACAACGGGGCATGCGGCGCGCCGGTGAGCCGGGCCGTGGTCGAAGGGGTGTTTCGCCACAGCCACCAGGATTGCGCCCGATCGACGAGACCGTTGAAGCCATGGTCACGAAGCCACTCTACGGAACGGACGTCGAGGGTCGCGGCGCCGGAAGCTTTCATGTTGCGAGGGTGACAACCTGGTGGTGAGATCCTGGAACACTTGGGTAAACGGGAGGTGAGACGACAGCCAAATGATTTAAAAGGCCCCAGCAGGCCATGCGAAAAGATGGGTAAGTGTTGCTCAGCCAAGCAGAAACAACGATCACTGGCGTGTGAAGCTAAGACCGACCCTGCCGCTGACCGTGGTGATTATTGTGGCCACTGGCGAACCATCACCACACAGGAAATCTCATGAATGCTCAACCGGCCAAGAAAACCACCCTCGCACTCGACATCGGAGGCACCGGGCTCAAAGCGGCCTTGCTCGACGCCACCGGCCAGATGATCTCTGAGCGGCTTCGGACCCCCACCACGTACCCCATGGGCCCGCAAGAACTCGTGCAAGCGCTCGCTTCACTGGTTGCTCCGCTGGGTCCCCCCACTCGGGCGGCCGCAGGGTTCCCCGGGGTAATCAGAGGTGGGCTGGTTTTTACTGCGCCGCACTTTGTGACCAAGCATGGACCGGGAACGGCAGTGGACAAGACCTTGGTGAAACGATGGACAGGATTTGATCTGGACAAAGAACTTCAGACTGCGCTCCTTTGTCCAGTGAGGGTGGTCAACGACGCAGAAATGCAGGCCTTGCCTGTCGTTACCGGATCTGGGGTGGAGGTGGTGGTGACCCTCGGTACTGGTGTTGGAAGTGCCACGTACCAAGACGGTGTTTGCGGTCCGCATCTCGAGTTGGCCCACCATCCGTTGCACGGGAAGCGCACCTACAACGATTATCTCGGCGAAGCGGCTCGCCACAAGGTCGGCAACTACGTCTGGCGTACTCGTATCGTCACCATGGTGGAGGTGTTGCGGACGTTGCTCAGCTTTGATCATCTCTATATCGGTGGTGGTAACTCCAGCCGCCTCGATCATCCAAAAGTTTTGCGATCTTTAGGCGTCAACGTGTCACTTATCGACCCCAACGACGGGCTCATTGGCGCACACTTCGCATGGAAGCAGCCACGGTTCACTTGACGACCGGCACTTCCACCCGCTGAGGGATCTAACTGCTGGTTGCGGGCCGATGGATCTGGATTGGAGCGTTACGAACTGGCGGCCTGGCCTTTCGTCGCCTCTCGCTCTGCCATCCGAGCCGTCACCAGCGCATCGATACGGGCGTCTTCTGCCACCTTGGCTGCTTTGCGCTCCTGCTCAGCCAAGGTGGCTGCCGCTTCTGTATCGCTCGTTGCTTCTTTGATGCCGTCCTTGAATTCCTTGGAGGCCTGGCCTATGGAGCGTGCGAGTTTGGGAAGGCGTTGGGCACCAAACAACAGCATGACGATGACAAGAATGATGATCAGCTCGGTAGGTCCTACATCCATACCCGAATCGTAGTGCTTATCGTCGCGAATTATTTCAATGATGAACCGTAGAAATATCGCAAAATTCAGCATCTCTTCAGGCTGAGTCGATCATGGTCCCCGGGTGGTTTTTCGGCAATCCATTGAAACCATCCAGAAAGAAGTTCACTTTGTTGAGCCTTTTCACGCTCGTCGCGATGCCGTGCTGTTCGGTATCGCAGCACTGTTGTGGGGCTCTTGGCGGCTGAGTCTGAACGGACTGGGAAATTCGTACTACACGGCCGCTGACATCAGTGGAGCGCACAGCCTTCGGAACTTGTTCTTTGCGGCTTTTGATCGCACCGGGATCATGGCGGTGGACAAGCCGCCGCTCGGTCTGGCCCCACCAGCGCTGCTGATCCGTCTGTTCGGTGTGTCGTCATGGACAGTTCTCGGTCCTCAAGTGCTGATGTTCGCCATCGGTATCGTGATCATGCACATGGCGTTGTCCAACTGGTTCAATCGCCGAACGGCTTTCATTGCGTCCATCGTGATGCTCGTAACGCCGATCAACATCGCAGTGGCCAGAAGCAACAACCCAGACGAGATGCTGGTACTGCTCACCATTGTCGGCTTGATCTGCGTGGTTCAGGCCATCAACTGCAACCACCTCGGATGGGTGGCCGGTGCGGGAGTCACACTGGGATTGGCATTCACCACCAAACAACTCCAAGCAGTCGTCGCAGTACCAGCAGTGCTGGTCGCCGTTGCATTCATGTCCCCGGGTGGGTGGCGACGTCGAACGGTGCGGACCTTGGCGTTCGTGGTTGTGGCCATCGTGAGTTGTTTGGCTTGGATAGAGATCGTGGACCACGTGATTGCCTCGGATCGACCGTATGTGGCCAACTCCGCCAACAACACAGAGTTCAACCTTGCATTCGGTTTCAATGGCGCCCACAGGGTGAGCCAATTGGAGTCGCCACCCACGCCGAAGAATCGCAAGGCCGCACCACACACCCGAAACTTGTTCTCCAACCAATACACAACCCAAAGTAGTTGGCTACTGGGTGCAGCACTCGTTGGTGGACTACTTGCGGTTGCCGCCCGAACGTGTCAGCAGAGGCGGACGACGCTGTTCATCTTTGGCTGGACCGCTGTACACACCGTTGTTTTGGTGGTGATACCAGGAAAATTCTCACCGTATTATCTTGCTCCCCTGGTGCCCGGGATCACCATTTTGGTAGCCATCAGTATTGATTCGTTTCTTCCACCCAGCTCGAGACCATTGCTGCCATCGTTACGACGGTGGTCCAACATCGCCAGTCTGTCGGCCGTGATGGCTGCGGCCGTTGCCACTGCGATGTCAGCAACCCACCAACATGGCGCCTGGCTCGGAGTGTTGGCTGCATCTTTTGCCGCGGTGGCCATAGCGAGTTCCGCAATTTTGGTTCGGCAGGAGACAACGGGATCGGGCGTCGCCGCACACAATCGGTCGCCACGCTCGATTACCAGCAGGCGGGTGGTTCGTGTTGTCAACCTTGGTGCTGCAGTGGTTGCCCTCACCGTGGCACCTGCCCATTGGGCCCTGGCGGCAGTGTCACATCCTCAAGATCCGGTGGTGCCCAACGTGGAACTCGCAGGGCCATCTCCGCCCACCCATCAACAAGAAGCCATCCGCCAGAACGACGACCGGGTAATTGGCTTTGCCCGTCACCACGCCACACCGGGGACCTTGGTGATCGCCACCCCACGTGTTATAGCTGCGGCTCAAGCAGTGGAATCCAACTCCGGATCGGTTGCGCCGCTTGGTGGCTTCTTTGGCACCGACCAGTACCCAACCTTGACCACGTTCACCCGCTGGATCAATCAACGCCAGCTGCGATGGGTGGCGGTGCCCGACTTGCCACCGCATCGACTTTCCAACACCATTCCGCCGTCCATCGTGGCCAAACCTTGGGGACCATATGCACGGGCCAACTGCCGGCGTGTGGCTCCGAAGTTCTACGGGGGGGCTGACTCCGCAGCGTATTGGCGTCTCTACAACCAATCACCTTTTCACACCCCGTTGGCGTTGTTCGACTGTCAACCCAAACCAGCCGGACCAACTGCACCTCGACGATCAACAGTTGTCACGAAGCGGGTGAATCCACACGTCCGACGAACCAAGCGTGTGGCACACCGCCGCACATCCAAGTAGCTCTATTTGGTCCAGCGAACCTGGCCCTTGGCATCAGCCTTGCAAGTGAGAAGGACGCCCGCAGCATTCTTGGAAGTGGTACGGACCAGCTTCTTCTTACAGAAATTGCCAGCCACCACCGGCCTTTTCGATTTGCTGGATTGCACGGTTGTGTCCGGGGCAGCATGTTTGGTAGTCTTCGGCGCTAATTTTGTAACAATGGGGGCTGGTACCGTGGTGGTAGCTGCCGTGACGGCTGACATTGATGTCACAGTAAGAACTGCAGCACACGCAACAGCAGTAGCAATTCGACGAACATTCATTTATGGAGCTCCTTGTTGAATCGCACACGAACTGTGTGCAATCACATCGTAGTTGACAGTGTCAAATAAACGACCGAAACTGTGGTAAATGTACGGTAAAATATGAACCGATTCACTTTCGGTTGGAGAAAAGTCTTGTTGGTGTGTCGCCTGTTCGTCCGGGTAAGATGATTCGGGTGTCCATCCGTGGTGTTTGTGTGCTGTTCGGCAAGATTGACCTGTGAAATGGCGTTGGGGAGTGGTGCTGTTGTTGGTGTCTGCCATCTTCTCCGGGTGTACTGGCGCAGCGACCCCCCACCGAGTTGTTGAAATCGCCACCACGATTCAGCCGAGGTCCACTACACCCACGGCACTTCGAACCACCGTCACCGCACCGGTA
>JAYVGK010000103.1:0-2938 GCA_043772215.1 Acidimicrobiales bacterium
ACCACACCCTCCGGTATCCCGGGAAACTCCTTCAACAATCCGCGTGCATACGAAATGATGATCGGCTCGGCCATCCGGAATCCACGGATCCACCCAGGCACCGGTTCCTGCATGGCGGATTCGATGATGGACGGTCGGACGATGGTGACCGGCACACCGTCGCAGGTTTCCAACAGTGCTCGCTCACCCAACGCCTTGGTATAAGCGTACGCATCGGGCCAACCCAACGAGGCGGCGCGGGCCCTACCGGCGTCCACCAATCGAGCCTTCACCCACTCCTCGCGTAACTTCTCCGTCTTGGCCGACAGAAGCGGGGTGCCGGCTGCCCCTAGTTCGCCACGAGCGGCCTTGGCCAGCTTCTCGAGCTGTTTGGGCGTGCGGCTCTGAGCGTCGGTATCGGATCGCAGGCGACGGGCCGCCGCCACCTCGGACTTCCAATCGGCCTCAGTGGCAAAGGGAGTTTCGGGCAAGATTCGTTCGGGGGCATCACCGCGGCGGGTGCCGGCGACGTAACATGTGGACACAGCAACGAGGTGGCCGTTACAGCCGACGTCACGCATCGCCGCAGCAACCCGGGTGGGCCCCAGTAGATTTGTCTCAACGGCTGAATCAAGGGGGGAATCGAAGGCCACCGCAGCAGCGGAATGGACGACGCTGTGGCAGTCCCGCAAGAGCACTCGCCCTTCATCGTCGAGACCGAGACCGTCGCGAGACACATCGCCATCAATGACGAGTACTCGCCTGGCCATTTCGTCATCGAAGTGGTCACCCAGTTCGGTACGCAAACGGTCGAAGGCGTCGTTCCGTAGGATTTCGCGCCGTACTCGCTCTGCCGCCGGCGTGCGCTTCGACGACCGGACAATCAATGCCACTTCGCAGCCCGGTACGGCCCGTAGGAAGCGCTCGACCAACGCGGTACCGAGAAACCCGGTGGCTCCCGTGATGGCGATCCGAGTGCCGTCCAGACGCTGAGCAATGGTGGCTCGTTCCTCTGGCGCAGTGCGGGACTCGGAACTCACAAGTGCTTGTCTACCATTTGGTAAGGCGCATCATCGGCCACCAGCACCGTCGGAGCCTGGTGCCGTTTTGAGGCCGTGGGCGATCTACCCTCTCAGACGTGGGAAGCGAACTGCATGAGAGCAATCCCATGGTCATCGGTGCGGCGGTTGTCTTGCCCACAAGGGTCCGCATCCTGGACGCAGCCCTGGCCCAAGTGGCACAACGTGGATACGAAGGCACATCTTTGGATGCGCTGGCCGCTGGCCTCGGAGTGCGCAAACAGACCATCTTGCATCACTTTGGATCGAAGGAGGCATTGCTGCGCGCAGTCCTGGCGCGCAGTGTGGCCGAGGTGGCCGAGGCCGTAGAAGCAGGTCTCGATGGCGAGGGGACGGCCTTTGATCGGGTTGAGGCGGTAGTGCGGGCGGTGTTCGCACTGGCCGGTCGGCGTCCGGAACTCCTGGGGCTCACCCGGGAAGTGGTGCGCCTGGGAGGCTCGTTCGTGGACGAGTTACTGGGTGCGTTGGAACCGTTGGCGGGGCGAGCCACGGCATTTCTGCGAGAAGCCGTGGTGTCGGGCGACTTGCGCCCCCACGATGCCCGGCTGGTGTTGCTCTCGGGGTATTCCACCGTGATCGGTGCCGCCACCGAGGTGGAAGTGCTGCGGCAGTTGGGGGTGGCCGCCTCGCCGCGCGTCCTAGTTCGCCGTCGCCGCGAACTTCTGGCCGAGCTGGGTACGGTTCTGGGAGGCCAGCACGCACGCCCACTCGTCACCGAGGCCAGCGCCAGCCATTTGGCGCAGGCTCATCCACGGGCGGTGTAGCGGGTGGCTGGCGGAGTGCTGGGAGGGCCCCCCGACCCGGAAGGGAAGGGAAAGGCGGCCACGCTGTATCCCAGGGTGACGGTCACGATCGGGATGAAGGTAACGCACCGCGCCACCCGCTTCAGCGGGTCGGTGATGGATCTCGAGGCCGATGCCGTGGTGCTGCAGAGTGTTTCGGGTGATCGCCGCCTGATGCGACTACTGGTGGGTGCGTTTAGCGTGGAGGGGCGAACAGTGACGCTGGTGCGACCTGCGCCGGTCGTCAACCAAGCCATGATGCGTACGGCATCGGGGTCGATGGCCGTGGGGGGTCATCAACGGCGGGCCAAAGTGGCACAAGCCTCCAGAATCTGGGTTGAGGGCATCCACGATGCGCAACTGGTGGAGCGGGTGTGGGGGGACGACCTGCGGGCCGAGGGCATCGTGGTGGAACGCCTCGACGGAATCGATGAACTGGCCCACCACGTGACGAAGTTCGATCCAGCGCCTGGGAGGCGACTCGGTGTGCTGGTTGACCACTTGGTTCCGGGCTCCAAAGAACAACGGCTGGCTGACGCCGTTCGGGATCCGAACGTGTTGGTGACGGGGACGCCTTTCGTGGACGTCTGGCAGGCGGTGCGGCCACAGCGGGTGGGGATCACAGTGTGGCCCACCGTTCCTCGAGGGGTGCCATGGAAAGACGGAATCTGTGCTGCGCTGGGAATTGTCGATGCGCAGGCAATGTGGCGTCAACTACTGGCAAGTGTGCGCTCATATGCAGACTTGGAACCGGAACTGGTGGGTGCGGTGGAACAACTCATCGACTTTGTGAGTGCTTCTCCCTAGGTCGAACGGCTCAAAAGATGCTGTTTCGGTCATGCAACCTGGTGAATCCCCTTGGTTGACGTTGACCACTCAGTGCGTTCGTTTTACGGTCGGCGGAACCCGAACCTCCGAAGGTCATCGAACCCGAGGTGAGACGTGGCGTCAAACCCGTGTACGTCCACCTAGGAGACCCCGTGACATCGGTGTTCACCAGCACCACCAGAGCAGCCGCATCTCATCCTCGCCGTTGGCGTGGTAAGGGTGTGCGTGCCGTTGTGGTTGCGTTGATGTTCTCCGTGGGCGGCGTGGCCA
>JAYVGK010000104.1:0-8481 GCA_043772215.1 Acidimicrobiales bacterium
TGGGCCTGATGATGCGGGGTGGGGCTGCGGGTGGCTCCAGCGGTGGCCGCTGCGTTCTCCCCCGGTAGGAGACGAAGCCAACCGACCCGATGACGAGAACGGCAGCAACGATGGCAATGATCAGAACAATCGGCATGACTGCCAAAGCCTAGGGCTCTCCGGCCACGCACTCGAGTGGCACGTGAACTTGGCTCAGGCGTTGAGCGCCACCCGCTCGCTGACCACCTTGGAGGAGCCACCAGGCTGCATGGTGACGCCGTACAGACAGTCCGCCGCCTCCATAGTGCGCTTCTGATGCGACACCACCAGCAGCTGTGCCTCCTGGCGGAACTCCGCCAACAATCCCAAGAACCGAGTGAGGTTCACATCGTCGAGCGCCGCCTCCACCTCATCCAACAGGTAGAACGGCGACGGCCGGGACCGGAACACGGCAAACAAGAATGCCAGCGCCGTCAGCGAACGCTCGCCACCAGACAGCAACGACAGCTTGCTCACGTTCTTGCCCGACGGACGAGCCTCCACCTCAACTCCGGTATCGAGCGGGTTGTCGGGATCGGTGAGACGAAGATGACCAGAGCCACCGGGAAACAGGCCACCGAACAATTTGGCGAAGTTCTCCTCCACGTCGGCGTAGGCGGCGGCAAAGACCGTGATGATCTCCTCGTCGATGGCGGCGATGACCTTGGCCAACTCCCGCCGGGTGCTCTTGACGTCGTCGAGCTGCACCTCGATGAGGGCGTGGCGCTCCTCCAACGCTATGAACTCTTCGAGAGCCAGCGGATTGATGGGGCCCATCAATCGCAACTCGCGTTCGAGGTCACGCAGCCGGGTGGGGGCCGACGTACCGTCAACCAACTCCGGACACTCGGACTCCATGACCCGCTCCGGCTCCACGTCGAACTCACGACGCACCTGTTCCACCAGCGTTTCACTACGTAAGCGCACTTCAGAAACTTCGAGTTCGTTGCGCTGCAACCGCTCACGAGTTTCCACCAAGTGCTTCTCCACCCCGGCGCGCTCCTTGCGCAACCCATCGAGACGACCGGTAGCGGCCCGGGCTGCTTCGGACTGGCGACGACGCTCGTCACGCAGCAATGCCAGTCCCCCTTCGATGAGCTCGGCACGGTCTTGCACAACAGCGTGTAGTGCCTCGGTACGTTCCGCCAACAGGTCGAGCTCGATACGACGGATTTCGGCCACGGCACGCTCGGCAATGGAGCGTGACAGCCGCTCGTCGATCTCCAACTGGCGAGCGCTGAGCACCCTGGCCCGCTCCTCCAGTCCTGCGGCCTGGACTTCCAGATCGCGACGCAACGTGGCGATGGCCCGGGCCCGTTCATCAAGGCGTTGGCTGGCGTCACGGCGTTGTGCCTGGCGCAGGGCCAATTCCGTCTCGGCCTCCACCAATGCAGGCAGCCGAGAGTCGAGGACGGCTACTGCTTGCAGCTCACGCTGGTGGCGGTCGGCAAACTCCGCCCGCTGGGCCACCACCCCCGCCAACTCTCGCTCCACATCTGAACGCTCGACAAGGAGTCGCGCACGCTGTTGCATCAATGATGCTAAGCGCGCTTGATTTCGTTCGAGGTTGCGCATGATGCGCTGCTCGTCGGTTCGAGCAGCATCCAGCTCGAGGCGGGCCGCCTTCGCTGCCGTACGGGCACCTACGATCATGTGCCTGGTAGCAGTGGCGATGGCCGTGGCCGATTGCGCGGCCGCAGATGCCTGCTCCAAGGCGGCACCAGTAGCTCCCACGGCGCCTGCTCCAGCGCGCCAACCCGATGCTGAGAACCGGTCACCGGAGCGAGTCACCACAACGGTCAGCGGGTGAGCCAAGGCCACATCGAGGGCGTCGGACCACGTGCCTTTTACGGCCACTGCCCCCATCAACAACCGGTCCAGCAAAAGTGCTGCGTCGACGTTGTTAGCTCGAACGTGGAGGCGTACTGCCTCGCCGGGCACGCCAGACAGGTCGGCTGCACTCAGGTGGGAACGGCTGAGCGCATCGAGGGCCAGAACCGCCCCTGACTCACTCGATCCGTGCAGACGCCGCAGCGCTGCTCTGGCCACGGTTGCGTCACGCACGACCACCGCAGAAATGGCCTCGCCCAGGGCTGCTTCCACGGCCGCTTCCCAACCCGTGTCCACTTCCACCAGGTCCAACAGTGTGCCCACGATGCCGTCGAGCCCGGCCAATCGTTTGGCTCCGGCGCGGGCTCTGGCGGCGTCCAGTGCCGTGGTGAGGGCATCTCTGCGAGCCGCCCACGCCCGCTCTTCCCCCTCGTGCTCGCGTAACTGCTCCTGAGCGTTCGCCAACTCCGCTTCGTTGACCGCCAGAGTCGCTTCGGCGCCAGCCCGCCGCTGTGTGGCGGCATCGATTCCTACATCGACCTGTTCTGCGGTGCCACCACCCAACTCGGTCGCCACACGCTGGGCTTCGGCCCCCAGTCGGGCCAAGCGCAATTCCACCGCACCAATACGTTGCTCCAGACGCGACTGTTCACTGGCGGTGGCCGACACGGCCTGGCGGGCCCCATTGAGTTCACCACGCACCTGTGCCGCCGTGGGCCCATCCGTGGTGGGTCCCTCGTCGTTGCCCCATTCGTCGAGGAATCGGGCCCGATCGGCGGTCACCGACTCCTCCTGCTCAGCCAACTCCTCGAACTGAGGGGGCAGCACCATGGTTTCGCTTTCCACCCGGTCCAATTCATCGGTGATGCGGGCTGCCTCCGCCTCCAGCGTGGCCACGACGTCTTGGTCGAGGTAGGCGTTGCGATCACGTTCGATGGAGCGGCGGCGTTCACCCAGGAACGCCAACAGCCCGCGCGCCTTTTGATAAAGCGACTCGCAGCGGGCCAGCGCGTCACTCACGTCCAGCCCGTCCCAGCCCGCCGGTCCTCCGGTGCTCTCCACCAGTCCGCCGCCCATCACCGTGAGCGCCGACTCCGCTGTCATGACGTCGGTGTCGAGACGAGCGAGGCGTTGACGGATGTCGTTCTCCACGGTGCACAGCTCGGTCTTCTGCCTGGCGTACTGACCTGAGCGGGCCTTCAACGCCACCAGGTCACGCCCAGCGATGAACATCCGGATGGCCCGCAACTCGGCTTGCAGCCCGTCGTGACGACGTGCCGCGTCGGCTTGGCGTTCCAGTGGACGCCGCTGGCGCCGGATCTCACGCAGCAGGTCACCAAGGCGTACGAAGTTGGCTTCAGTGGACTCCAGCCGCCGTTGCGAGCGCTCCCGACGGCGGCGGTACTTGAGGATGCCAGCGGCCTCCTCGATGACCGCCCGGCGATCTTCGGGGCGGCTGTCGAGCACAGCCGCCAATTGGCCCTGGCCCACGATGACGTGCTGCTGGCGACCCACCCCCGAATCGCTGAGGAGCTCTTGGATGTCGAGGAGCCGACAGGACACCCCGTTGATGGCGTACTCGCTGTCGCCGGACCGGAACAGGGTGCGCATGATGGTGACCTCGGTGAAGCCAATGGGCAGCACACCGGAGTGATTGTCGATGGTGAGCGACACCTCGGTCCGGCCCAGTGCCGGGCGCTTGGAGGTACCGGCGAAGATGACGTCCTCCATCTTGTTCGATCGGATGGTTTTGCTTGCCTGGGCCCCCAAGACCCAAGCCACGGCGTCGACGATATTGGATTTACCCGACCCATTGGGCCCCACCACGACGGTGATCCCCGGCTCGAAGTCGAGGGTGGTGGTGTCGGCGAAGGACTTGAAGCCCTTGAGCGTGAGGGACTTGAGGAACACTGAACGGAATGCTGTCACAGCTAAACGTGGGGATGAGTTGGGGGAAAACCCTGGGGATAACTAGCCCCAACTGGGGAAAAGTACCTCTTCTGTCGTTTCCCCCGCTAACCCGGCCCGCGCCAACAGCCCTCGACGTGATCATCGATGACACCCGACGATTGCAGGTACGCGTACACAACGGTGGGGCCTACGAACTTGAATCCTCGTTTGGCCAACACCTTGGCCAGGGCGATGGCCTCTGGCGAGGTGGTACGCAGTTCATCGTCAGCGCGCAGACCGGGTGACGCAGTGATAGCTCGATGTGACCACACCAGTTCCTCCAAGGTGTGGCCCTGATCGTGCAGATCCAGCAGCGCCTGAGCGTTGGTGATGAAGGCGGACACCTTCAGACGGTTGCGCACGATGCCGGTGTCGGCCATGAGCCGAGCACGATCGGCATCGCCATAGGCCGCCATCTTCACCGGGTCGAACCCGTCGAAGGCCACGCGATAGGTGGAACGCTTTCGAAGGATGGTGATCCAAGCCAACCCGGCCTGCGCCCCTTCCAGGCACAACAACTCGAACAATCGACCCTCATCGTGCAGGGCCGTACCCCACTCCACATCGTGGTAGTCCACGTACACCGGATCCACCCCGCACCACCAACACCGTGGACGAGCATCGGCACCGACAACAATCCGCTCAGGCATCACAGGAATCACTATCGCTGACACCGGCGGCAGAAGTACGACGAGCGGCCACCAAAGCGGATACGAGTCACGGGCCGCCCACACGTGGCACACGGAAGATCTTGGCGGGCATACACCAGATGCATCTGGGCCGCCCTACCGGGCCGACCAGCCAGGTCCACGTACTGCGCATCCGACAGCGACGAACCCCGCAACGCAATGGCTGCACCCAACACCTCACCAGTGATGCCCACAATCCGCTGCGCCGCCGACAACGACAACTCCATCGCCCGCCGATCAGGGCGGACTCGGGCCCGATGCAAGATCTCATCGGAGTAGATGTTGCCGATACCAGCCACAAACCCTTGGTCCATGAGCAGGGCCTTCACCATGGTCCGGCGTCCCCGTAACGCCGCCACTGATGTCCGTATATCGGCGGCCCATTCGAGCGCATCGGGGCCCAGATGATCCAAATCCGGCAGCGACGGCACCGTGAGCCACATCTCCCCAAACGTGCGTGGATCCACAAACCGCAACTGGTACCCGTCATCGAGGGGCAACACCACATGGGTATGCGGAGCCACCGTGTCATCGGGCCGGGCGTGTATCAACTGCCCGCTCATACGCAGATGGATCACCAACGCCATTGCGCATCCATCTACGCGCATACCATCTACAACGAGGTACTTTCCACGTCGGCGAGTACCGGTGAACAAGAGCCCACCAACATCTGCGGCAAACGCCACCAACGCCGCTGGCCCCTCCCCATAACGTCGAACAGTGCGGCGGCCGGTGGCGACGGGGGCCCCCACCGTACGACCCACCACCAGACGATCCAGATCGCTGCGGACCGTCTCCACTTCAGGGAGTTCGGGCACGACGAGGCGTCGACGTCAGCCGGCGATGGCCGACACAAGATCACCTACGGGCAACACCGTGACCTCACCCGTGCGGCGATTGCGCAATTCCACCACTCCGTCGAGCAGGCCCTTACCCACCACCACCACGGCGGGCATACCCAACAATTCGGCATCCTTGAACTTCACCCCAGGCGACACGCCTGCCCGATCGTCGACCATGGTGGACACGCCCCGGGCTTCCAATTGGGCAGCCAAATCCAACGCCACCTCAATCTGGTTCTGCTTGCCGGTGGCCACCAAGTGGACCTTGGCCGGAGCCACCGACTCGGGCCATATGAGGCCCTTGTCATCGAGGGTCTGCTCGGCGATGACCGCCACCGCCCGGCTGATACCGATGCCGTAACTGCCCATAGTGACCCGGATGGGCTTCCCCTCCTGCCCCAGAACGTCCAGCCCAAATGCATCTGCGTACTTACGGCCCAGTTGGAAGATGTGGCCAATTTCGATGGCCCGGTCCAGGGTCAGCGGTAACCCGCATCGAGGACACGGATCGCCCTCGGCCACAGTGGCCACCTCCACATAGGAGTCGACACTGAAGTCGCGACCCACCACAGCATCGAGCACATGGTGTTCGAACTCGTTGGCCCCCGTGGCCCATGCCGTGCCAGTGGCGATACGGGGGTCACCAAACACTTTGATTCCATTGGCCTGCATACCAATGGCCGAGATGTAGCCCTTCACCAACGCCGGGTAATTGTCGAAATCTTCGTCTTCGAACAGGTCAACTTTTCCCGGCGCCAGAGCTGCAACCAAACGCTCAGCATCAACCTCTCGGTCGCCTGGCACCAACACGATTATGGGCTCGCCGTCGAGTTTGAACACGATGTTCTTCAGTAAGTTCTTGGCCGCAATGTCGCTTTGGTGGTGCTCTCGAAGGTGCGCCACCAGTGCCGTGATGCCGGGCGAGTCCGGCGTATGCAGTTTTCGCATGGCGGGGTGATCCACCGACGTGTCCACCAACGGCGGTGGCGCCACCTGGACTGCTTCGGTGTTGGCCGAGTAATCGCACGACGTGCACATCACAAACGTGTCTTCGCCAATGGGTGACGGTGCCAAGAACTCCTCGCTCTTGGATCCACCCATGGCCCCGGACATGGCCGACACGACGCGGTAACTGATCCCGAGGCGATCAAAGATCTTGACGTATGCGTCACGATGCATCTGATACGAAACAGCCAGACCTTCATCGGTGAGATCGAAGGAGTACGAGTCCTTCATGGTGAACTCCCGGCCGCGCAGAATTCCGGATCGGGGTCGCGCTTCATCGCGATATTTGGTCTGTATTTGATACAGGATCACCGGCAGATCCTTGTAGGACACGCAAATGTCCTTCACCAACAACGTGAACAGTTCCTCGTGGGTGGGGCCCAACAGAAAATCGTTGCCGCGACGGTCCTTGAGACGGAACAACGTGTCGCCGTACTCCGTCCAGCGGCCGGTGATTTCGTAGTACTCACGGGGCAACAGCGCCGGAAACGTCACTTGCTGAGCCCCGATGGCCTGCATCTCCTCATGCACGATACGGGCCACATTGTCGTGCACCAACTGCCCCAGCGGGAGCAGCGAATAGATCCCCGGCGCCCATCGTCGGATATAGCCACCTCGTACCAACAATCGGTGGCTGGGCACTTCAGCGTCTGAAGGATCCTCTCGCAGGGTACGCAGGAACAGGCTCGACATCCGCAACATGGAGGTCGACCCTACAAGACGAGTCCGTCCGAATCGGGCGCCACCAATTCCACTCCAGACGAAGCTTCCAACTCCGCCGTGATCTCCACCCACGCAATGCGAGCCGCTGCTTGCTCTGCTGCCTTTTTTGATCGACCATCGCCTGTGCCTCGGGCGCGCCCGGCGACCACCACCACGGCATGGAACTCCTTGGCGTGATCCGGGCCAACATCGGTGACCCGGTAACTGGGCAATTGATCGAAGCGACGAGCCACCAGCTCTTGCAGCCGCGTTTTGTAATCGTGCCCGCCCGGGCCCAACGCCGACTCTTCGATGCGCGTCGCCAACAGGCGCATCACCAATGCGGCTGCTGGGTCCCACCCACCATCGATGTACACCGCGCCGATGAGTGCCTCCAGAGCATCCGACAGAATCGATGTCTTGGCCCGTCCACCGGTGGCCGCCTCCCCTTTGCCCAACAGCAACGACGGCCCTACATCAAGGTCGGCAGCCACCTCGGCCAGCACGATCGCGTTCACCAACGATGCGCGCATCTTGGCCAAATCCCCTTCGGGCAGCAGTGGATACGAGCGGAAGATGTGGTCCGTGACCACCAATCCCAGCACTGCATCGCCAAGGAACTCCAGGCGCTCGTTGGACTCCGCACCGTGCTCCGCGCACCATGACCGATGGGCCAGAGATCGCACCAACAAGGACTCGTCGGTGAACGTCCAACCCAGCCTCGCCGCCAACGATTGCAGGGAAGGCGTGAGCACAGCCGGGGCGAAACGCTGAATCAGAGTTTCGCAATGACGTAGTCGACCGCGTCACGGACCGTTTTGAGGTCTTGTAGATCCTCATCGTCGATATGGAACCCCGGCGAGTGCTTACCCACCTCTTCCTCCAAGGCCTCCACCAATTCGATGAGGGCAAGCGAATCGGCGTCGAGATCGTCCGTGAACGACGCCCCTTCGGCGATGGCCGAGGGTTCGATTTCCAAGATGTCAGCCAGACGATCGCGGACAAGGGCAAGAACTGCGGGACGGTCGAGCACTACAGGGTTCTCCTCAGATGTGATGACAAACTCAAGCGTACTCCCACGCCGTCGCTGCTGGTCATGGCACTGCTGGTCATGGCACTGCTGGTCATGGCACTGCTGGTCATGGCACTGCTGGTCATGGCACTGCTGGTCCGGCGTTGATGGCCACTCGCAGCGCACCCACAAGATCGGCTTTCACCATGTCGTTGGCCACTCGGGCGGCGTTGAGGATGGCCACCGCACTCGATGACCCGTGGCTGATGATGGCCACGCCGTCGATGCCGAGCAACATTGCGCCACCGTATGTGGACGGATCAAGAGCCTCGGCCAACGGCATGAGTTGGGGCAGCAGTACCTTGGCCGCTTCTTTGGCCTCGGGGGTAGCCACCAGTGCTTCGAACACCTTGCCGGCAAAGAACTTCATGCC
>JAYVGK010000105.1:0-4522 GCA_043772215.1 Acidimicrobiales bacterium
TATGGGAGCTTCACAGAACGGTGACTACTTCGTTGAACTCCATACGCGGCGACCGATCAAACCACGGGTTCTCCCCCGGCTTTCCGATGTTGACCACCAGGATCGACTTCAACGGCGTACCCGCCAAGAACTCCGCATCTACCCCCGGCCCGTCAAAGCCAGCCATCGGTCCAGCGGCCAGGCCCACGGCGCGCACGGCCAAGGTGAAATAGCCGGCCTGGATGGCGGCGTTGAACCTGGAGAACGTCTCCCGGGCCACGGGATCACCGAAGTAGTCCTTCATGTTGGGATTGTGCGGAAACAGTCTGGGAAGGTTCTCGTGGAACTCCAGATCGGCGCTCAGGATGGCGACCGCTGGCGCTGACTCTGTCTTGGCCCGATTGCCCTCCGACATGAGTGGCAGCAGCCGGGCTTTGGCCTCTGGCGACCGGACGATATGGATACGTAGTGGTTGGGTGTTGGCCGACGTGGGCGCCCACTTCAAGATCTCGTAGATGGCCTCCAACTGCTCGTTTGTGACGGGCTCATCACTGAACGTGTTGGCCGTGCGGGCCTCGCGAAACAGGGTGTCGAGGGCGTCTCTGTCAATGGCGAAACGCTCGTCTGTGGGCGCAAGAGATTGGGGCATGTCGGGTCTCCGTTGGTCGACGAAAAGGTGACCTTAGGACGGAGTGTTGCGCTACGTGGACGGGCTTGTAGCGTCTCGAATGTGAGCGAGTCTGAGCCCGCAGTCACCGACCTGGAATTTCTGTTGGCAGCCAACGTTGGATTTTATGATGCATTCGAACGTCGCGACTTTGATGCCATGAGCGATCTGTGGGGCCATCACGCCGACGCTTCATGCACGCATCCGGGCTGGTCCACCCTCAAGGGTTGGGCCTCCATCTCGGCCAGTTGGGCCACGTTGCTGGCCAATCCGCAGCATCTCCAATTCATCCTCACCAATGTGCGTGCCGTCATCAACGGCGACACTGGTTGGGTCACCTGCGATGAAAACATCCTGGATGGTCCGGGGGGTTCCACCGTGGCCGCCTGCAAAGTGTTCATCCGTGATCCGGTTGCCCCGCACGGCTGGAGGTTGTTGTTACATCACGGTTCGGTGGTGCACGCCTCACTCAGCTAGGTCACCCATGTCACCGAGCAAAGCAGTCATGGATGTGGCATTTCGAACTGCGTAGTCCTGCCAGCAGTTGTTGAACAACACGTGCACGTTGTCGGTGGTGGCCGCCAACTCGCGCAGGCGTTTCGACCAATGGGACAACTCCGCATCGTCGTAGCGGTAACGGAATCGCTCCGCCGCAGTGATGCCGCGCTTCATCCAGTTGTCGTCGTTGTGGCCGTGAAAGCGCACCGCCGCCAACGGCGACGTCGCTGCCAGTACCGGCGGCACGCTCGACTCGAAACCCTGCGGTTCGTCTACACACACAAACGCCAGGCCCTCGTCCTCCAGAAACGACAGCGTCTCCTCACACCTCTCCCCCTCCAACCAGCGTCGGTTGCGGAACTCGATGAAACAGGGGAAGGGATGCAGCGCATCCACCGCCATACGGATGTGATCGCGGTGGGCATCCTTGGGGCCGAACCAGTCCGGCCATTGCAGCAGCACCCCACCGAGGCGCCCACCTTCGTGCAGAGGAATCAGCGAATGTCGAAATCGCTCCCAACACTCATCAACAACTTCTTCGGGCAGGTGCTTGGCGTACAAATTGCGCTTGTCACGAAACTCGGGCTTCACCGAATCCTGCAGATCGGGCCACAATGAATGAGGGAACGTGGGATGGCCGGTGAGTAGCGACCACGCCTTCACGTCCATGGTGAAGCCCGGCGGGGTGCGATCCACCCAACTCTGGGACAACTCCGGTGTGGGTGGAAAGTAATACGTGGAATCCACCTCCACCACCGCAAATTGCGAGGCGTAGTAGGCCAATCGTTCAGCGGCCTTCATGGATCGTTTGGGGTACCAGTCACTGTCTTTGACCAGGGTGGCATCCGCCCATGAGCACGTGCCCACCCGTAACTCTGCTCCTGCCACGCGCAGCACAGAATTGGGAACGTCGACCACAGCAGTCACGGTAGTGCTCGGGGATACCCGTAATTGGTCTACAGCGCCTCCGGGAGTTCCACGATGAACCTCGCACCACCACCGGGAGCTTCGTCGATACGTACCGTGCCGTGATGGGCCAGCACCAGTTCCGCCACGATGGCCAGACCAAGGCCCGCTCCGCCCGACGTCCTGGCTCGCGAGTCATCGAGGCGGGCGAAACGTTGGAACACCTTCTCGCGATATTCCGGCCTGATACCGGGTCCGTCGTCGTCCACCGCCAGACGCACCCGGCCGGTCACGGTCCCTGCGTCCTGCACAGTCAACGACACCGCCACCACCGAGTGCGCATGGCGCAGCGCATTGTCGATCAGATTGGCCACCACGCGCCGCAGTTGGTCGGGGTCACCATGTACCCGCCCGGCCAAGAGATGCGACAGGTCAATGACAGACCGGGGGTTGGAGGCACGCGCATCAGCCACCGCAGAGCGCACTACATCCTCCAGGTCAACGTCAGTGGTGAGAGACACCACGCCCCCATCGGAGCGCACCAGTGTCATCAGTTCACTCACCAAGCGTTCCATCCGCCGAGACTGTTCCAATACCGCGGTAGCGGTGGCCGGCCAATCGGTGCTTTCAGCATGGCGAAGTCCCACTTCGAGCCGGGTCCGGGTCACCGCCAACGGAGTCCGTAATTCATGGGAGGCATCGGACAGAAACCGAGCTTGGCCGTCGCTGGCCGCTTGCAGGCGATCCAGGAGTGCGTTCATGGTGCGAGCCAACCGTCCCACCTCATCGTCCACCCGGGGCACCGTGACCCGCCGTTGCAAGTCCTTCGGTTCGATGGCTTCCACTTCTCGGCGCAACACATCGACAGGACGCAATGCCCGCCCCACCACCAGGTACAGCGCCGCCACCGTTCCAGCCAACACCAACGGTGAAATGCGTAGGAGTTGGCGACGGAAGGCAGCAATGGAAGCATCAAGATCAGTGAGCGGTGTGGCCACGTACACCACCGAGCGGGCTTCACCCAGAACAACGGCTTTGCCGCACAACCGTACGCGCGCATTGTCAACCATTGCTGACCACACCCGGGCATCGGTGGTGGCCACCGGATAGCGGACGGGGTTCACGAACGGATCGTTCATGTCCATGACATTGGCCGTGGACGCCGCTACTGCGCCGGATGAATTGATCACCTGCACCATCAACGACGAGTCACGTGCCGACGGCAGGGGTGTGTGAGCCAACCCCACCTTGACGGTTTCGATCACCGTATTGGCCCTCACTCGTGCGTCGCGATCCATTTCGGCGACGCGTGAGGTGTGCATGGCACGCAGGAACAGCCACGCCCCGGCGAACAACGACAGAGCCACCACCAGCGAAGCCAACGCCGTGATCCGCAGACGCACCGGCACCCCCAGACGGGTACGCGACTGCGCAGTCCGCTCAGGCATCGACATCCAAGCGGTACCCGTGGCCCCGGACAGTCTGGAGGGAGGCTCGTCCGAATGGCACGTCCACCTTGCGCCGCAAATAGCCCACATAGACCTCCACCACGTTGGGGTCACCTTCGAAACTCTGACCCCACACCCGGATCAGCAAATCACCCTTGGCCACCACATTGGGGGCGGCGCGCATGATCTCGGCCAGGAGGTCCAGTTCTCGAGCCGTGAGGGCAATCTCGGTGGCGGCGCGCCAGCACCGTCTTGCTCCCAGGTCAAGCACCAGGTCACCACCGATGAGGCGCTCTCCCCCCACCGACCCCACCGGTCCCGCGCTGCGCCGCCCGAGGGCACGCAGGCGGGCCTCCAACACCACATACGAGAATGGCTTGGACAAGAAGTCATCGGCTCCGGTGTCGAGCGCCTCGGCCTCATCAAGCTCACCGTCCTTGGCGGTGAGCATCAGAATTGGGGTCATGATGGCCGCTGCGCGCAAATCCCTACACACCTTGTAGCCGTTGCGTCCCGGCAGCATGATGTCGAGGATCACCACGTCCACGTCGCTGCGCCGGGCCAGTTCGAAGCCCTCGTTGCCGTCATGACACAACGTCACCTGATGACCATCAGCGATGAGCCCGTCACGCAGGCCCTCGGCCAGAGCCACCTCGTCTTCCACGATCAGTACGCGCATGAGTTCATGATGACGGGCTTTGGCCGACGATGACACCAGGCGTTCAGGACGAGCACAGTTGCGCATCACCCCCCGAGTCCCACTGGCCCGACCCGAGGGCGACGTAGTTTTGCGACAAGTTGGGGCGGTCAACCTGACTGTCACACTGGGTCGGTACCCTGGGGCCATGAGCTTTCCGCTGCCTACCTCGCTGTCCCCGTCGAAGGTGGCATCGTTCAAGGACTGTGCGCTGGCTTTTCGCTTCTCGGCCATCGACCGCATCCCGGAGCCTCCCACCGCCGCTGCGGCCAAGGGCACCCTGGTCCATCGGGCGTTGGAACTGTTGTTTGCCGAGGAGCCAGCCCA
>JAYVGK010000106.1:0-1972 GCA_043772215.1 Acidimicrobiales bacterium
GACATCACCGAGGTGCCGCTGGATGCACCCCTGATGCTCAGCGCCCATGGCGCCGCTCCCGCAGTGGTGGCGGCGGCCAGGGGCAACGGTCGATTCGTGGTCAATGCCGTGTGTCCGCTGGTCACCAAGGTCCATCACGAGGCCAAGGTCCGCTCCGGCAAAGGATTCCAGATCATTTACATCGGCCACGAGGGCCATGACGAGGCCGTGGGCGCCATGGCAGTTGCGCCAGAAGCCATGCACCTCGTGGAGCGAGTGGAGGACGTGCAGCGTCTCGAACTCGAAGGTCCGGTGGCATTGCTGGCCCAGACCACCCTGTCGCACTTCGATTGGGCTGATGTCCAAGCTGCGGCTCAGGAGCGCTTCCCCCATATGTGGGTGCCCGGCCAGAGCGACCTCTGCTACGCCACCACCAACCGCCAAAGTGCGCTCAAGGCCGTTGCCCCGCAGGTGGATGTTGTGGTGGTCATCGGCAGTGCCAACTCTTCTAATACGGTGGCGTTGGCCAATGTCGCCAGGGCCATGGGTTGTAGCCGTGTGGTCCGGGTCAACTCCGGCACGGAACTGCCTACCGACCTCTCCGGGGTGGTGGCAGTCACCGCAGGGGCGTCGGCCCCCGAGGGTCTCGTACAGCAGATCATCGAGCGCTTGGCACCGCGCAATGGCGTGCACGAGGTCCACGATGTGCACGAGGATGAATATTTTCCACTACCGCGCGATTTGCGCGATGCCGTGGCGTCCATGGCTGCGGTGTTCGCATTCGGGCTTGGCGCACCCGTGCCAGCACTGAGTCCAGCCGCCGACGATCGGCTAGTGCGAGCCAGCGATGTACTGGCTGCGCTGTCTACTCTCGACGGAACCGAGTAAGGCCCATCAGAGGATCTCCAGGGTTGCCAGCACGGCGTCCACCGTCGTGGTGGCCATACACACCGAGGTATCGGCAGCGCCGTAATACACCCGCAACTCGCCGCCCGGGCGCTCGATGATGCCGCATGGAAACACCACGTTGGGCACGTCGCCCACGCGTTCGTAGGGGGCGTCAGGGCTCAATAACCATTCTGCGGTGCGACCCAACACCACTTGGGGATGATCCAAGTCGAGCAATGCTGCACCAACTCGGTAGATGCACCCTGAAACCGTCTGTTTCACCCCGTGGTAGAGGATGAGCCAGCCTCGTGCGGTTTCGATGGGCGGGGGACCCGTACCAATACGGATACCGTCCCACCAAGCGCCGCCTCGGCAACTCATTACGGGCTCTGGAGCACGCCAACTCACCAGATCTGATGACCGGGACAACCAGATGTCGGCGGTGAGGCCGGTCACGGTGGTGGGCCTATGCATCAAGACCCAGTTGCCGTTGATCCGGCGGGGAAACAATGAAGCGTTCTTGTCTTCAGGGGACATGACGATGCCCACATGTTCGAACTCGTCAAAGTCTTTGGTCATGGCCAAATGCACCGCCGGGCCGGCCGGGCCATAGGCCGTACAGGTCACCACGAACCGATCAAGTTCTTGCACCCATACGCTGCGAGCGTCTTCAAATCCCCAAGCTGCGTTGTGATCATCGGCAATCGGCTGCATGGCCGGTGACGGATCAATTGTCCAGTTGCTCACTCCGTCCGGCGAGCGGGCGGCGTACAGGCTCGATAGTCCGCGACGGTCTTCGACCCGCACCAACAGCACAGTAACCCCGTCAACGAGCGCCGCTGCGGGGTTGAACACCACATTGACGGGGACCGGCCAATTGCTGGCTTGCAAGATGGGGTTGTCTGGATGTCGGGCAAAGACCGACGTCATGAAAGACGCAGAGCGTCCAAGTCCCCACGCTGGCTGAGAGAAAGTTGGCGCAGTTCGGTGACAACATCTGCGTTTTCACATTCGACCGGCGCAAACGATTCAATCTTGACCCGACCATCAGCCAGATCAATGACATTCACAACGCAGCCGTTGCGGGCGGCGAATTCATCCAAAA
>JAYVGK010000107.1:0-2984 GCA_043772215.1 Acidimicrobiales bacterium
TTTCTTGTGCGCGCCGCAATGACGGTGAATGCTCAAGAGTCAACCGGTCTCGATGGCGCCCTCACCCGCTTGTCCGGTTCGCCTTGGGGGCAACTGGTAGTGACCGTAGTGGCCGTGGGATTCCTGCTGTATGGACTGATGTGCATCGAAACCTTCCGGCACCGAACGCTACGCGCACCGTAGATCTGCTCTGACGCAGTCCTTGAGATCGGTGGGCGTAGCCGTCCCAGAACATCGTTTCACGCAGGTCCTCCACGATCGCTTGGTAGGCCATCACGTCGGCGGTTTCCCACATAATCACGTCGGTTATCTCGGCGCGAGGTCCAAGCGGCCGACGACATCACCGCCATACGGCGTGGCGACGTCGACCTGGCCATCGGTTCCTACAGCGATGCAACGAGCGACATCTGCACCGAGGATCTGCTCGAAGAACATCTCCTTGCCGTGGTCCGTCGTGACCATCCGCACGTTTTGGGCGCGAGTCGTCTCAGCCTGAAGCGCTTTGCTGCGCTCGACCACCTCGACGTGTCTGGCAAGGGACGCCGCAAGGCAGCCCTTGTGACTTCCGATGGCCTGCGCGATGTGACAGAAGGGAACTCCCTCATCGCTGACTGCGTGCAGGACCGACCCGGCGGGGGCTTCTTCGACCGCAAGGCGAGTGAGGCGGGCGGCGTCAGCGACGTGCACGGCTGGCCATCGGTTCATGCCGTCACCCACATAGACGGAGACGCCCGTCTGTCTTGCAATAGCGACAAAGGTGGCCACGAATCCGTGGTCCCCTTCGCCGTGGACCGTGGGAGGAAACCGCAGCACTGACGAGCGGACGCCAATACCGGCCAGCGAAAGGGTGAAAAGCGCAGTGGCTGAGCGACGGTCGGCGGGACTAGCCCGTACTGCAGCGCCGGGCACAAGACCGTCGTCTTCGGTGACTATCTGGCCGACCTTCATTCCGAGCATGCCTGAGGCGAGCACGAAAGGCCGGTCGGAGTTGGCCAGCGCCGCGCCCATGGCCTCCATTGCTCGCCGGTCTGCTGCCGTCGCGTCGGCAAAGTTACCGCTCCAACCCACGTCGTGTTGGAACGCCAGGTGGATCACAGCGTCGGAGTTCGCAGCTGCTTCGGCCAGGCCGGCGGGTTCGTCGATGCCCCGTGATGAACGATGGCGCCGGCCTCTTTCAGCTTCTGTCCTTAATCGTTGGACCGGGCGAGGCCAACCACTTGGTGGCCGGCGTTGAGTAGCTCCGGCACAACTGCCGAGCCGATCCAACCTGATGCGCCGGTGACGAATATTTTCATGGTGGCTACCTCTTGACGGAGTGGGTGTCAGCAATTGACAGCACGACCATAGGGTCACACCACGAGTTCGGGGACTGCTTGAGCGGCTGCGATGAGTAGTACCCGTGAGCCATCGGGGCCAAGTCGACCCGACAGGGTCACCTCCACCCAGCTTCCGTCGTTGCGCGGTATGTACACACGCTCTATTGCAATGGCGGCGCCAGGGCCAAGATCAATGTGCGCAAAAAACGAGTTGGTTCCCAGTTCCTTAGGCGCGTGGTCGAATGGTTTCGTGTGAGCACGCAAGTTCTTGATCACGCCGAGTTCTGCGCTCGTCACGTATCGCCGGATGGCCAACACTCGTAGAAAACAATTGGGGTCAGTGGTTTTCCATGCGCAAGTGCCGCCCACCATGAGCTCGGGTCCGGCGTAGTGATGGGGGTCGCTCACTCCAAGGACCTGTTGCACTGCTGTTGGAGCCAGCTTGCACAGGGGTGGGGTGTCGGAAGCTGCCGAAGCTCCGAACATTGGGGCCCAACCCGCTGCAATGAGTGCCAAGGCCAAGACAAGGGATCGACGTGACCTCATGGACACAACGTTCGTCATCTCCTACGAAGCGGTGAGGATGGCGGCGATTTGGCCCATGGCGGCACGCATGCCCTCGTCCATGCCCATTTCAGTCATTTGGGCCATGGCTTCGTCTGATGGGAAACGAGTTTCGATTGTCATGGCGGTGCGATTGGCTCCTAGTTCTGCGAAGGTGACGGTGAACATCACGGTCGGCATGGCGCCGTTCGGCGTGCCTTCGGCATTGGCAAAACCGTCCTGCAAATCAAGTCGTTTTGGTTCCTCAACGGCAATGACCCGCCACCAGCCGTCGTGCCGATCACCCTCGGGGCCGGTCATGAAATAGCTGACCCGACCACCGGGCCGAAGGTCGTGGTCGACAACAGTTGCCGGATAGGTGGGCGGACCCCACCAACGCTCCAGCTTGCGTGGATCGGCCCACAGCTGCCAGACCTTTTCGATCGGGGCGTCCCACTCACTCACGATCGTCATCGTCAGAGTGTTTGTGTCCTTGCGGACGTCGGTCACGCTCATCGTTTTACTCCTTGTTTCGTTGTGGTCCTGGGTGGCTTCTCGTCGGATTTTGGTTTGACTTCATCGAGAACGTCGCCGAAGCGGTCCAAGCGTCCCCGCCACGTCGTCTCGAACAGGTCGAACAACTGGGCGACATCTCGTACCGCTCCGATCCGACCGGAGACCATCCGCTCGCGCCCCGCGGTGCGCTTGGTCACCAGCGACGCCCGTTCAAGCACGGCAACGTGCTTTTGTACGGCAGCGAAGCTCATTGGGTACCGGCGGGCGAGGTCCGATACCGACTGCGCTTCATGCAACACCCTCCGCACAATGTCACGACGAGTTGGATCGGACAACGCTTGGAAGACGAAGTCAAAGCGTTCTTGGTCAGCGATTGACACCGACTCTGCCAATGCGGATCGTACAACCATATGGTTGCAGGATACGGTACGAGGCTCGAGAATGCAAGCCCCGGCAACTGTGCCGGTCGTCAGACCATCGGTAGATGAACCGTTACTCGACGATGGCGACGCTGGGATAGCCGAACGGAATCACCAGATCCATAACGTCGCCCGGTTCTGCGCTCCAGCCGAGGACGGCGATTTGCGCCTTCGTGCGGCGACTGGCGAA
>JAYVGK010000108.1:0-3215 GCA_043772215.1 Acidimicrobiales bacterium
CAGCATCCCAACGTTCAACCGTGGTGCGGATGAGTGATGCGATCTCGTGACCATGCTCAGTAGCCACATGGCGCACCGCACCTACCAACCACGCATCGAGCTTGGCTTGTAGTAGCTCATCGGACTGCAGGGATTTCACCGCCTGCGCCGTGGCTTGGTCCAGTCGCCGGTGCAATGCACTGTGCGGATCGGCGGCCTGTTGTGCCAGTCCGTGCTTGGCACCGAGCCACAACGATGACGTCCACTCCCGCACACTGGGATGGTCGAGCACATCACGTTTCAGTGCATCGAGTGTGACCGCCATTGACGGGTCGGTACGCAGTCGTGTCACCAGTCCGCCGAGCTGCTGACCCAACGACGATCGTAACTCGTGGGTGGGGTTGTGGCGCACCTCACCGAGGAGATCCAGCACACCGCCATAGATTCTTTCGAACACCTTCTCGTCGAGCACACCGGGCAGCCACCGAGGAGAGTGCATGGCGAAGCTCAACCGCAGTGCATTGCGGTTGGTGGCCAACAACGACACGGCCGTGGCCAACCCAGCGTCGATGACTTGAGCATCGCGACCATCGGCCAAGGACACTTCCAGAAGACGGGCAGCCAAGGGGGCCACGTCAACGCGCTTTACTCGGTCGATGACGGCCTGCTCGATGAGTGCCGACACTTCGTCATCGTCCACCACGTTCGACACACCAACCACTGCTTTACTCAGTTCGCGTACCACTCGGGCGCGACGCTCGGCGCTGTCCAACCAAGCCACCAACCGATGGGCCGGATGCACTGAAGCCACGCGCTCCGCGACGGTGTCAGCGTCGACGAAGTTGCTCTGGACAAACGCCCCCAGCGACGCCCCAATCTCGTTCTTGCGTTGGGCGATGATGGCGGTGTGGGGAATGCGAAGCCCCAGTGGATGCCGAAACAATGCAGTGACGGCAAACCA
Source organism: Acidimicrobiales bacterium (assembly GCA_043772215.1). Lineage (GTDB taxonomy): Bacteria > Actinomycetota > Acidimicrobiia > Acidimicrobiales > JANYDT01 > JANYHQ01. The sequence goes on from JAYVGK010000108.1 coordinate 941, forward strand.
GTCCGCCAACGCCCCAACCATTGCTGCCTCGGCAAACGCCTGCACATACTGCACCCAGCTCCCAGTGTGGTATGCACGCTTAGCAAGTACGGTGGCCACGAAAACGGCAGTCACGAACAGCAGCAACCCCGTGGCCCTACGTTTCATGACCTGGAGATGAGTCACTGCGCTCAGCCCTTGTCCAGCACGCGCCCGGCCTTGAGGCGACGTTCCAACGTATGCTCCAATGCAGCTGTAGCCAGCCGCTCCACCTCGTGGGTGACGGGGCCCACTGGCTGACGCAAAGCTGCCACCAACTGCCCGTTCAGAATCATTCGCAACAACGCCAACGCCTCTCCCGATGCCCTCACACCTACCGTGTCGGCTCGGCAGGTGACCCCGCCCGCCACCGGATCGAACCCCACCAGGTCCTCGGTGGTGGCGCATCTCACGCACTCGTCCAGTGACGGCTCGTACCCCTCATGGGCCAGCAGCTTCCAGTAGAACGCCGCCACCATGAGCGGGGAATCCTGCTCATCCAAACTCCTCAGCGCGCCTACGATCATGTTGTACAAACGCTGATCGGGTTGGCGTTCCTGCGCCACCAAGTCCACCGCTTCGAGCATGGCCAAGGCGTGGGTGAGTCGATCCAAGTCCTCACGAATACGGCGATGGGGCTCGATGGTTTCGGCTTGCGAAACGATCTCCAACTCGCCGCGCCCCTCGTACATCAACAGACTCACGTGGGCCATGGGCTCCAACCGGGCGCCAATCCGACTCTTCGTCTTACGGATGCCCTTGGCCACCGCCCGTACCTTGCCCCGGTTGTCGGTGATGAAGCTGATGATGCGATCCGCTTCGCCCAACGGATACGTACGCAACACCACCGCATTGCATCGATAGAGGGTCAAGCGCTACGCAGTTTCGGCCACGGCGCGGGACCCGTTCACGATCAACGCGTCGTCCACACTCATGAGCGGGTGCTCCAGGGCATCACGTGCTCCTCCAAATCGGCGAGCCCGACCCTGATACTCGGCCACCGCTCGGAAAAGATGCTCACGTCGAAAGTCCGGCCAGAGCGTATCGATGAACACCAATTCGGCGTAAGCAATCTGCCAAAGCAAGAAGTTGGACGTGCGATATTCGCCCGACGTACGGATCACCAGGTCGGGGTCGGGCATGTCGGGTGCATAGAGGTACTTGGCGATGGTGCGTTCGTCGATCTTGTTGGCCGGCACCCGATCTTCCACAATGCGCTGCACTGCATCCACCAGTTCCGCCCGGCCGCCGTAGTTGAAGGCAAACGAGAGCGTCATGCGCCGGTTGTTGCAGGTGAGGGCCTCGGCCTCTTCGATTTGGCGCAACAAGCGGCGCGGCACACGCCAGTTACGCCGACCGATGAAGCGCACCCGTACGCCGAGATCGTTGAGCCAATCGCGTCGCCGCAACAGCAACGACTCGTTGAAGTTCATGAGGAACCGAACCTCGTCCACCGGACGCCGCCAGTTCTCCGTGGAAAAGGCATACACCGTGAACCACTCCACGCCCAGATCCAACCCACCCATGACGGCATCCCACAACGCTTCTTCGCCTGCTGAATGGCCCTCGGTGCGCTTCAACCCTCGCTGGTTGGCCCAGCGCCCGTTGCCGTCCATGACACAGCCGATGTGACGGGGTACTGAGCGCAGGTCGATGTCACTGGGCATATGGGTGGACAGGGCAACGGGTGCGGCGGCAACGGGTGCGGCGGCACCAGTCGGTGCCGGGGAGGATCGTCGAACCAGACTCACCAGGCGACCCTACCCGGCACCCAGCAATCGATGGTGCCGCCTCCACACATCTCCATGAATTCTCGACAATCACCGGCCGGGTCGCAACCGCAGGGCGCCGGGAGGCCGGGCGAGCACCGAAGCACAGCGGCGGAGCGCAGCGCCAATGAATCGGCCGGGTCGCAACCGCAGGGCGCCGGGAGGCCGGGCGAGCACCGAAGCACAGCGGCGGAGCGCAGCGCCAATGAATCGGCCGATCACCGCTCAATCGGCAGGGGTACCACCACCGGTCGGCTTCGGCCCGCTACCGTCGTCGGGTTCATGGCCACCACTCGCAGCGTCGATCAACCGGTGGCGCCAGCAGCTGATCACGAGGTGACTCGCGCCCTGGCCACGGTGGCAGTGGCGTTGCCGGGTGGCGGCGAGGTCCGATTGGGACAACAACACATGGCTCTGGCAGTGGCTGCTGCATTGGAATCAGGCCACCACCTGGTGGTGCAGGCCGGTACCGGTACCGGCAAGTCGCT
>JAYVGK010000109.1:0-2454 GCA_043772215.1 Acidimicrobiales bacterium
GCCGTGGCACATGCACCCGTAGTCCAACCGCGACGCAACGGCCCCATCGGTCGATGCTCATCGAGTTCGAGGTCGAGGTGTGCTTCGAGGTCTGCTTCGAGGTCTGCGTCCTGCGGCTCCACGGCCACCATCATCACAGCTCATCAGCACAGTTCTTGCTCCATCACCGGGTCCGGCTACGTTCGCATGCCGTGAACGTCCTCGGTCCCCGCCTCGTCATTGCGGGCACGCACTCTGGCGTGGGCAAGACCACCGTGGCCACGGGACTGATGGCGGCCCTGGTGGCGCGAGGAGTGCGAGTGGCCTCGGCCAAGGTGGGCCCGGACTTCATCGACCCCGGCTACCACTCCCTTGCCACCGGCCGCCCCGGGCGCAACCTCGATGCCTGGATGTGTGGCGTGGACGCCATTGGTCCGCTCGCCGGACGAGCCGCTCACGGGGGCGAAGTGCTGATTGTGGAAGGGGTGATGGGCCTCTTCGACGGGGCCGGTGATGGCACCCCATCGTCGACCGCCGACGTGGCCAAGCTCCTCGATGCACCGGTGGTGTTGGTGGTGGACGCTGCGTCCATGAGCCAGTCGGTGACCGCCATCGTTCACGGATTTGCCACATTGGATCCATCCGTGAAGCTGGCAGGAATCATTCTCAATCGTGTGGGCAGTCCCGGTCACGAGGTACTGCTGCGTGATGCATTGGTGCCGTTGGGATTGCCGGTGCTCGGCGTCATCGGGCGCGATGAAGCGTTCTCCTGGCGCGATCGTCACCTGGGACTGGTGCCGGTGGCGGAGCGGCCGCATATCGTGAAAGCATCCATCGAAGTGCTGGTGGCCGCCATCAACCGGTCGTGCGATCTGGATGCCGTGATGGCGTTGGCTGGTACTGCCGTGACTCGCACGGTGGCCGAACCCAACGTGTCACAGTCGCCCGTCGGTGACGCCAGGATGGCGTTGGCGGCGGGTCCGGCATTCAGTTTTACGTACCCCGACAATCTCGATGCGCTCACGGCGGCCGGTGCTGAATTGGTGCCGTTCGATCCTTGCGTGGATGCCCAACTTCCTGCGGGATGTACCGGCCTGATCGCCGGTGGCGGGTTTCCCGAGGTGTTCGCGGGCGCATTGGCTGACAACACTGCATTGCTGGATGATGTACGGAGGCGGGTGGCCGACGGGTTGGTGGTGTGGGCCGAATGTGGCGGGTTGCTGTGGCTGGCATCGTCGCTCGATGGTCGGGCCATGGCCGGGGTGGTGGACGCCGGTGCGGTGATGACCAAGCGGCTCACCCTCGGCTACCGGGCCGCCCAAACTCTGGTGGAGACGCCGTTGGGACCGGTGGGCACACTGCTGCGGGGCCATGAGTTTCACTACTCCACCACTGATCCAACGGGGGATGCGCTGCACATTCGGGGTCGACATGGTGAGGGGTGGACGGGGTTTGCCACCCCGTCGATGCTGGCGTCCTATCTCCATGTCCATCTGGGAAATGCCCCGGAGGTGGCCGAAGCGTTGGTCCTCAGCACCGCCAATCTCGATCGAGGCGTTTTAGCTCCCACTCCCGCACGGAACGTGGTGGATTAGGGGCTGAAGCGTCCCAATACCCACGTTCGTCGGTAATCACCGTGCCTAGGTGTCGCTCTAAATGTTGCATTGGGTCTAGGTGCCCTACGTCTACCCTACGTGTAGTGCGCAAAACTTCCGTATACCTGCCTGATGAACTGAAGGCCCAACTGGCCTCGTTCTCGCGCCAGTCGCAACGCTCCGAGGCCGAACTCATCCGGGAGGCGGTGGAACAACTTGTTCGACGTAAACCTGGTCCAGCCACGGCAGTGCCCCAAGCCGCACGGAAGGGACCGCCCCGCATCATCGCCGTTGGGGTGGGCCCAGGTGACCCTGACCTGCTCACGGATCGGGCCCTGGCCATCTTGGTCAGCGCCGACCGGGTGTTCGCTGCCTCCACCGGCACCGACGCCATCGGGCGGGCGGAGATGATCGTACGGGCCGCTGCTCCTGAGGTGGCCGTATACCGATTACCGATCACCATCGCTGGTGAGCCCACCGAACGGGCCCCATCGTTGACGGCTGCGGTACAAGCGTTGGTCGACACGGTGGATGCGGGGCAGGTGGCGGCGTTCGTCACACTGGGCGACCCCAACGTGTTCACCGTCTTCCCAGCCATGTCCCGCCTTATTGCCGCCAGGCGTCCCGACATCGTGATCGAGACGGTGCCCGGGGTGATGGCCTTCCAGGAATTGGCGGCGCGTACGTCAACGGTTGTGGCTGAGGACGACGGTCATGTGCTGATGGTTCACGCTGCTGATTCACAACATCTGCGCGCTGATGATTTGGACGATTTGCGGTGCACCGTAGTGGTCTACAAGGGCGGTCGGGAACTCCCGCGCTTGGCCGAGCGTCTGGCTGCTCATCACCGTTTGGACGGTGCGGTACTGGGTGAAATGCT
>JAYVGK010000110.1:0-2120 GCA_043772215.1 Acidimicrobiales bacterium
GCTAGCGCGCTCCCGATGAACGCCCATTCTCAGGGCACGAGAGTTCCGTGCGCGATAGTCCATGAGATGAGGAGCACTTCATGAATGCCGCCGTGCAACAGAACGCAAAGTGCCGAGTTGGTATTTGGCTCTACCCGGCGGCGCCAGCCACCGATTTGGTGGAGGCGGTGATCAGCGCCGATCGGGCGGGTGTGGACGAACTGTGGATTGCCGACGAGGCGGTGGCGCGCGAACCGCTGATGATCCTTGCCGCAGCCGCCCCCCAGACCACGAATGTGAAATTGGCGGTGGGCATCACCACACCCGTGCTGCGCCATCCCGGGGCCATGGCCTCGAGCATCGCCACCCTCGATGAGCTCAGTGGTGGGCGGGCCATCCTGGGATTCGGGGTGGGCGGCGGCCAATCCCTGGACCCGTTCGGACTCACCGCCGAGAAGCCGGTGGCCCTGATTCGTGACGCCATCCGTACGGCCCGTGACGTCATCGAATGTCGGGATTCCGATCGATACCATCCGCCCAGCCATGCGGCCCCGGCGCGCTCCGTGCCGATCTATGTCGGCGCCAAGGGTGAGCAACTGAATCGGTTGGCATCACGAGAAGCCGACGGTGCCTTTTTGTCGGGCTTTGTGTTGGACGCATTGGCCACCCCGGTTGCATGGGCCCGTTCGGTCCGGCCCATTCAGATCGCGCTATATGCGTCAGTGCGATTCCGGGCCGATGCCGCTGATGACCCCACGGCTCTGATGGGCGACCCTGCCACGGTGGCGGCCGGTATGGCCAAATTGGTGCACCAGCATCAACCCGAGACCATTGGACTGGCCTTGGTGGACGGCGACCGCATTGGGGCGATGATGGAACAAGCTCTGGAAGCCATCCGTATCTTTCATTCGATGATGTGATGTCGGCACGTGATATTGAAGGAGTCAATATCGGGAGTCAGGTGCGAGTACGCTGGTGTCGCCGTCAAACTTGGTGAGGTCACCATGAGCACAATGACAGATTCCGACCGCCAATTCTTGCGTCGCGACTACCGCCTCACTGGACCCGAAGCCGTCATTGCTCAAGAGCGGGGCTTGGTATCGGGCGATTGGTACCAGTCTCCCGTGCCTCGTAAGCGCATGAAGGAACTGATGCAGCGCGACGACTCGCTAGCCATTCGCGACACCGTGATCTGGTTGGGTCTACTCATTGCCACAGGATGGATGGCACACCTGTTGTGGGGTTCCTGGTGGTCGGTGCCAGTGTTCGTCATCTACGGAGTGCTATACGGAACCGTGGGTGACTCACGCTGGCATGAGGGGGGCCACGGCACTGCGTTCAAAACGTCGTGGATGAACACTGCGGTGTACCACCTCGGCTCGTTCATGATGACCCGCGAGCCCGTCTCGTGGCGGTGGAGCCATGCCCGCCATCACAGCGACACCATCATCGTGGGCCGCGACCCGGAGATCGCAGTACCGCGACCCACTCCCATCTGGAGGCTGCTGCTGTTGTTCACCGGCATCCCACAGGTCATCGCTGAGTTCCGTAAGCTGATCCCCAATTGCTTCGGTCGCCTCACTGCCGAGGAGGCCGACTACCTCCCTGTTTCTGAGCGAAACAAGGCCATTCTGGCAGCCCGCATCCATGTGCTCATCTGGGTGGCGTCGATCACGGCCAGCATCGTGATGGGCAGTGTGGAACCGCTGATGTTGGTGGGGCTCCCCACCCTCTACGGTCGGTGGTTGGCCACCGTCTACGGCCTCACCCAGCATGCCGGCCTGGCCGAGGATGTCCTCGATCATCGTTTGGGCGCTCGAACCGTGACCATGAATCGTCTCAACCGGTTTCTGTACTGGAACATGAACTTCCATGTGGAGCACCACATGTTCCCCACTGTTGCGTTCCATGCCCTGCCCGCTCTTCACGAAGAGGTTCGTGCCGACATGCCCGCTCCGTACCACGGGTTGGTGGATGCCTACCGTGAAATCATTCCGGCCCTCTTCCGTCAGGCCAGCGATCCCACTTACTTCGTCCACCGCCCAGTCCCCCCGATGACGCTGACGTCATGACCACCGAATGGGTGGACGTGTGCGCCGCCGAGGACATAGACACCGAAGATGTGTTTCGCTTCGATCGCG
>JAYVGK010000111.1:0-2555 GCA_043772215.1 Acidimicrobiales bacterium
AATCCGATAGCGCCGGAATGTTTGGCATCGAGTATTGCGCCACCTACACCGGTGGCCAGCGCCGCCAGCAACGCTCCCGCCAATTGTGTGGCCCCGCTAGCCAGGCCCACCTGATGTTCTCCCACCATGCGAAACGTGGCCTCACTCACCGAGGCAAACGACAGGCCCATACCCAGCGACCCCGCAGCCCAGCCGGCGTAGGTGACCCAGGCGGGAATGCCAGCCACGGTGAGCGCCGTCATTGATGCCAATCCAGCCACCAGCACTGCGGTTGCCCCCATCCGCCAATTGGCAGTGGCCCAGCGGGGTGGACGGCGAGCCTGCATCCACGAACCCAACGCCCAGGTGGTGGTGCCGCAAGTGAGAATGAGTCCTGATTCGGTGGAGGTGGTGCCACGCAATTGATTCAGGGCCAGTGGCAGGAACGATTCGATACCGGTGAAGGCGGCGAACAGCAGGGCATAGGTGGCCACCACCGCAGGCAGCCCGGGGGTCGCCCGCCACGTACCGGCCGGGAACAGGGTGCGAGCACCCAACACCATCAATGCGCAGCCGACGCTCGTCAACGCCGCCAACATGCCGAGGTGGTGACTGCCCAGTCCGCCTAGGGTGAGCGCGGCGCCGGCGGTGATGTAGATAGCAGCCCAGGTGCGCGCTCCACGGTCGGCGTCGAAGAAGCGGTGGTGCGTGGCTGCGACGATGTCTGTGCGCTCAGGTGGTCCCAATCGCCGCGCCGCAGGTATCAGCAGCCATCCCGCCAGGATCAACGGCGCAATCACCGCCCCGAACACCAACCGCCAGGTGAGATGGTCCGCCACCCAACCTGCCGCCGCCGGTCCCACCAGGCCAGGCACCACCCACGCCGACGAGGCCGCCGCCAACATCTTGGAGCGCAGTTGTTCCGGATACACGCGTCCGATGAGCGTCCAGTTGAGGAGCATCAATGCACCCGCTCCAGTCCCCGCCACGAAGCGGCTGCCCACCAGGATGGCCATGGTGGGCGCTGCGCTACCAACTGCGAGTCCTGCGATGAACGCCGCCACCGCTGCCATGTATGCGCGAAACGGACCATGCTCATCAGCGTCGCCGCTGGCCAACACAATGCCCAGGAGTTGCCCCAGCAGCAGTGCGGTGAACGCCCAGCCATAGAGCGGCAATCCATGGAGCGTTCGCGCCACCGCAGGCATGGCCGTGGACACGCCGAGGGCTTCGAAGCCGACCACCGAGATCCCCAGCACGATGCCGACCGTGATGCGACGATGGGTGGCGTCGAGTAGTCGAGCTGCCGGCAAAACGCTGATGCTGCTGGTGGTGAGGGTCACGCCACGTCGGTGCGTTGCAACCGCCGGGTGGCAAACACCAAGCCGACCGCAGTAACGAGAATGAGTACCACCAAGGCCACCGGTCGGCTCACCGCATGTTTGACGTTGATGTCACCATTGGAAAATGTCCGCAAGATGGAACGCGTATATCCGCGCACCGCCACACGCGACAGGCCCGCACCAGCGCTGGCGATGGCTCCCTCCCAAATCAGTACATAGGCGAGTCCCCATGCCAATGCTCGCTGTACCCGCAGCCCGAAACCCACGAACAGTGCGGCATAGGCGAATGCGCCCAGTAATGAGGCCAGAAACGTACCCAGGACGAACTTGGTCCCCACGCCGCATACGAACGCCGCCACCGTCATCGGCACCACGGACAACGGCACACACAAGGTGAGCGCCGCCAGCCACGATGCCACCGCAATCTTCCACCGGGGCACGGGCCGTAACCAGAAGTGCACGAGCGTGGCGTCTTCGGCTAGGTCGCCGAGCGATGCGGCGGCAATCACCAGGGTGGTGATGGGTACCAACCCGGCCAGCCCGTAAGAGCTGATGAGCCTGAATGCATTGTTGTCAGCATCGCCAGAATTACGCACGGTGAAGGCCAAGGCGATGCCCAGTAGGCCCAACGCCCCCAAGGCCAGTAACCGGCCTCGGGTGGCCAGCATCCGTAATTGCAATCGGTAGATGATCATGATCGGCGGCTCACCAGGTAACGGAACACACTCTCCAGGCTTTCATCGAGCGGCACGATGGCGCGGATCCGGCTGCCCACATGGACGGCGTATGGCAACACCATCCGACGAAAGCCGGTGACGTCTTCCACGTCGACCACGATGGTGCGCTCATCGGTGACGCGCACCGCCACGATGCCCGGGGCGTGGATGAGGGCGGCGGCCAACGGTCGAGCCGGCTCGGCCACGATCCGCAACTGGTGCGGTCTGTCATCCATAAGCGCGCGTATGGCATGGAAATCACCTTCGGCCGCCAGTCGTCCGTCGGCGATGACCAACACTCGGGAGCCGAAGCGTTCCACTTCGTCGAGCACATGGCTGGATACGATCACCGTGCGACCTTCGGCCCCGAGTTGTTGGAACAACGCAACCATTCGTAGACGTTGGCGGGGATCAAGGCCGTTGAGGGGCTCGTCGAGCACCACCACGGCGGGAGCGTGCACCAGTGCTGCCGCCACCTTGATGCGTTGACGCATACCTTTTGAGTACATACGTAAAG
>JAYVGK010000112.1:0-8052 GCA_043772215.1 Acidimicrobiales bacterium
TGCTCGACACCACTCGCAGGTTCGGACAGGTGAGCCGGGCGATCTGTACGAAGCGAGCGGCGGCGGCAGGCAACAGCTCAGCATCTGAATTTCTTTCGAACCGGGCACTGGCCTCGGAACGCAATCCCAAACGCTTCGACGAACGCGCAATGGCCATGGGGCTCCAATGGGCAATCTCGAGCAGCAACGTAGAGGTGGTGTGGTCCACTTCGGCGGTGGCGCCACCCATGATGGCGGCAATGCCCACCGCCATATCGTTACCATCGACAATGACACCGTCCACCGTGCCGTCGATGCTGAGGATACGAGTGACTCCATCCAGTGTAACGAGCTGCTCGCCTTCGCCCGCCCAACGCACACCGATGTGCCCGCCTGCCAACTTGGCACGATCGAAGGCATGCGAAGGTGCGCCTAACTCCAACATGACGTAGTTGGAGGCGTCGACCAGATTGTTGATGGGCCGCATGCCAGCAGCGGTCAATCTGGACTGGATGCGGGCCGGCGACGTGGTGACCACTGCCCCTTCGATCACCGTGACCGTGAGCCGGTCGCACAGGTCGTGGGCGGTGATGGAACCGACATTTCCGATTGCGTCAGCGGCCACCGACGGGGCGTCGAGAACAGCGATGACAGGCATCGTGAAAGCCACGCCCAATGACGCAGCCAGGTCTCGGGCCACGCCCACAATAGACATGGCGTCAGGTCGATTGGCCTCCACTGCCAAGTCGAACACTGCATCCATGGTGATGCTCATGGCCTCCGCAATGGGGACTCCCAACGGCGTGTCCGCAGGCAGGATCCAGATCCCTGAGTGATCGTCGCTGATCTTCAATTCCGCAGCCGAACACAGCATCCCGTTTGACCACTCGCCACGCAGTTTGCGGCGTTCAATGAGTAGGCCATCGGGCATGGTGGTACCCAACGGGGCCAGAGGAATGCGATCACCCACACTAAAGTTCCACGCGCCACAGGCAATCTGGGGGATCGGAGCGCCACCCTCGGCGGTACGCACATCAACGAGGCGAATCTTGTCGGCATTGGGGTGGGGGCGGATGGCCACCACTTCAGCGGTGATGATGAACTCGAGTCCACCACCGGTGACATGGACCCCTTCCACCTCCAGACCGAGGGAATTGAATGCATCACTGAGTTGCGCAACGCTCTGGGTGATCGGCACGAACTCGCGTAGCCATGACAATGGAACAAGCATGATTTTCGTCCTCAGAACTGGCGAAGGAGACGGATATCGTTGACGAGGAGATCCCGCAGATCCTCCAGGTTGTGGCGATTCATGGCCAAGCGGTCTATGCCGAAACCCCATGCGAAACCCGTGTATTCCTCTGGGTCGATACCACCGTTGCGCAACACGTTGGGATGGACCATGCCGCATCCACCCAACTCAATCCACCCCGATCGTCCACAAACCCGGCATCCCGAGCCGCCGCAAAATGGACAGGTGATGTCGAACTCGGCGCTGGGTTCGGTGAAGGGGAAGTAGCTGGGACGCAGCCGAGTTCGCAAATCGTTGCGTCCGAAATAAGCAGCAATGAACGTATCAATGGTGCCAGCCAGGTGGCCAAGGGTGATCCCTTTGTCGATGACCAACGCCTCGATCTGGTGGAACGTGGGGAGGTGCCGAGCATCGGGAGTGTCACGCCGGTAGCAACGCCCAGGCATTACGGCGTAGATGGGGGGCTTCATCTGTTGCATGACCCTGAGCTGAGTCGGACTGGTATGCGTACGGAGTACCACGCTTCCGGGCTCCCCCAATTCCAAATGAAACGTGTCGTGCATGGTGCGAGCGGGATGTCCAGGAGGGAAATTGAGGGCCTCGAAGTTGTACCAGTCAGTTTCGGCCTCGGGACCTTCGAACACCTGGAAGCCCATACCCACGAAGATGTCTTCCAGGTCCTGGGTGGTACGGGTGATCAGGTGTAGGTGACCCTGGTGAGCCGACCCGATGACCTCCGTTAGGTCCATGCGCTCCGCCTCGAGCCTGGCCCTACGCTCTTGAGCCGCCAACTCGGCGCGGCGGACAGCCAGCGCATCGGTAAGGGCCTGACGGGTGGCGTTGATCCGAGCCCCGGCCGCTTTGCGATCCTCGGGGGCAATGGCCCCCAAACTCTTGTTGAACTCGGTGAGGCGGGCGTTCTTACCGAGCACTTCGACCTCGATGACCTTCAGTGCGTCGAGCCCGCTGGCACCTGCGAAGCGCTGCAATCCATCACGTTGCAAGATGTCGAGATCATCGAGGTTCACGAGGCGAGCAGCCTACCGGTAGGCCTTGCGTCCCCCGGCCCAAATCGGTGCCTCAGGGCGAGATTGGGCGACGCTGGCGTGCCGCTTCGAAGCACAGCACAGCGGTGGCCATGCCCACATTCAGCGATTCACTACGACCCACCATTGGAATGGTGATGTAACCATCGACCACGTCGGCCAAGCCCTCAGCCAAGCCGTGCGCCTCGTTGCCCATCACCAGCGCTGTGCTTCCTACAAGATCGGCACGGTGGTAATCGATTGAGCCCTCACTGCGAGCTGCCGTGGCCCATCGGCGCGCCCCCCACGAACCCAGTGTGGTGAGGACGTCGAGCGCTGACCCTCCCTGGACGACGCAGACGTGGAATAGCGCGCCCGCCGAGGAGCGGACCGTCTTGGGATTGGTGGCCTCGACGCTGCCGTCCGTGAGGATGACACCAGCCGCACCCGATGATTCAGCAGAGCGGATGACTGTGCCGGCATTGCCCGGATCGCGCAAGTCAACCGCCACCACCACAAACCCACCGGCCCGTACCGCTCCTTCCAGGTGCTCGAGCCCCACCACGGGAGACTCAACCACGGCCATTACCGGCTGCGGAGTGACAGTGTCGGCCACTTTTTCCATGACTCCGGGGGCGAGGTCGTATACCCGGATCCCGAGCTGAAGGGCGCGATCAATTACAGGGTCGGCGCAGCCGGCCACCACGTACAGCCCCTCCACGCGACGGCCTGCGTCCAGAGCCTCGCCAAGGACTTTGGCCCCCTCCACCACGCACACACCGTCGGCCAGACGCGCACTACGGCGCCCCACGAGGCGCCGTAGTTGTTGCACCCGGTGGTGTGATGCCGCCAGCGCCGCAGCGCTCAGCTGGCCACCGCGTCGACCGTTGCAGCCCGCTCGGGTTTGGCGGCCAGGGCCACCTCGGCAGCCTTCACCAACGCGCTGAACGCGTTGGCATCGGTGACGGCCAAATCGGCCATGACCTTGCGGTCGACCTCGATCTCGGCCAGGTTGAGGCCATTGATGAATCGGCTGTAGCTGATTCCATTGGCGCGACATGCGGCATTGATGCGCTGTATCCACAACTGCCGGAAGTCACCCTTACGGGCGCGCCGATCTCGGAAGCTGTATCGCAGGCTGTGCATGACTGCCTCGTTGGCCTGTCGATACGAACGGCTGCGGTTGCCGTAATATCCCTTGGCCTGCTCAAGGACCTTCTTGTGACTCTTCTTGGCGCTGACACCACGTTTGACGCGAGCCATCGGGTGCTCCTTTCATATGGATGCGAGTGACGCCGATCGTGTGGCGCCGGTTCGCAGGGAAGACGGGAAACTGGGGTCAGATGCCGAGCATCTTGCGAGCCTGAGCGGCATCGCCTGGAGCCACCACCACGTCACCTTCAAGGCGGCGGGTACGTGACGTGGGCTTGTGCTCATTCTTGTGATAGCGAAACGCACGTTGGCGCATCAGCTTGCCGGTACCGGTGAGGCGGAAGCGCTTCTTGGCAGCTCGATTGGTCTTCATCTTGGGCATCGGAAAATTGTCCTCTACGTGGTTGGCGCGGGGCTTGGTTCAGCGACTTGCTCACTGACTTGCACAGCGATGTGCTCACTGATTGGCCTTGCCGCCGGCTCGGGAGCTGATGACGTGGGCGGCACAGCTTCGGAAAGTTTGGCGTCGGGAGCCGCATGGCCCTCGTCGTCTTCTTTCTTCTTCTCGGCCTGAAGTCGTTTGTCTGGGGCGAGGACCATCACCATGTTCTTACCGTCGAGCTTGGGCATGGCCTCCACCTTCGCCGTACCGGCGTGGTACTCGGCGATGCGGTCGAGGATGCGCTTCCCCAGTTCGGGATGGGCAACCTCTCGGCCCCTGAACATGATGGTGATCTTGACCTTGTGTCCTTCGGACAAGAACTCGCCGACCTTGCGGGTCTTTGTTTCGAAGTCTCCGCCACCGATCTTGGGGCGGTACTTCATCTCCTTGATGGCGATGGTCATCGCCTTGCGGCGCGATTCCTTGTCTTTCTGGGCGAGCTCGTACCGGTACTTGCCGTAATCGAGGATCTTGCAGACAGGTGGTGATGCCATGGGCGCGATCTCGACGAGATCGAGCTCCAGACCCCGGGCCATTGACAGGGCCTCGGGCAATGGCTTGATACCGAGCTGCGCCCCTTCGGGGCTGATCAGGCGTACCTCACGGGCGCGGATGCGCTCGTTGATACGGAGCTCGTTGTGGTCAGCGGCGATTCGACATCACTCCTCCAAATTGGGATGTTTCGGGCGGCGACAAGCAGGCTCGCCCGGACATCCTTGGTAGGAGCCGGAATCGGGAGTGACCTAGCGCACTGTTGACCGGTGAAACCGGCTGGCGTGGCAAGGTGGGAGACCGAACTGCGTCCCCGCTTGTTGTCAGTTGTGCCGCCTAGGATAGCAGCCATGAGTTCGCTCTGGACCCCTGACGGTGAACGACCCATACGCCGTGACGCTGCGCCTCCACCTGCCGAAGAAGCAGGATTGGATGACGAGGGTGGGCCCCAACTGAGTATGGAGGAGCAGGAGGAGCTGCTGGCCATGCAGCGTGAGCTGGCCGATGCTCCCGCAGCTGCGGTAGTGGCCAATCACTGTGTGGGCCTGTTCAACTTGGCGGCTTTGCATCTGTCGCAAAACCCTCCCAATCTGGGCGAGGCGTCACTGGCCATTGATGCGCTAGGTGGAGTGGCTGCTGCGTGTCAGGGGCGGCTGGGGCCGGACGAGCCCGATTTGATCGAAGCGGTCCGCCAGATCCGATTGGCCTTCGTGCAAATACAGGCCGGCTTGGGCTGAGTCCGCCTGTCGAACCCAAACCCGTGGCAAAAGTTGGCGTGGGTGAAGCAGTTTTGCAACCGGAACACCTGCGAGTGGAAGCTCGGTCACCCGATGGTGCAGCGATGCACGGTAACCCCTTGAACCGACCCAGTTTGCAGGTGGCAGCGTTCGCTTGCGGTAACGAATGCGCTCCCGCCTCGGCTCATCGCCGCACCATCAACGATGACTTGGCCGGAAGTACACATCAGGATCGTAGGACCCTCGCAACGGAGTTCAAGGCCCTGGCCGGGTTCTAAGGAATGTATCCAGAGTCTAAAATCAGGGACGGGCGTGTCGAACACAGCCAGTCCCGGACCAACCGTCCTCGACACCATCACCGGCTCCACCAGCGGGGCAAAATCGAGGACAGCCAGTAGTTCGTCCACGTCCACATGCTTGGGCGTCAACCCGCCCCGCAACACATTGTCAGAGTTGGCCATGACCTCCACGCCCAATCCACCGAGATAGGCGTGCAGATTGCCGGCACCCAGATACAGCGCCTGGCCCGGCGACACCTGTACGAGATTGAGCAGTAATGACACCACCACACCCATGTCGCCCGGGTACTGCTCAGACAGGCGCACTGCCCAACTGAACTCGTCACGCGAGGCTGCCAATCGACAACCCGTCACCACTTCTTCCACCAGCCGGATCCGTTGATCCGGGTACAGGTGTAACAAATCCGTGACTACCGATTCCAACCCGTCTCTGGCCAGATCGTCGCCGAGACGACGAGCCGACGGTGTCGCCAAGGAACGCAAGAGAGACACGGTGGCGGCTATTGGTCGGAACCCGCACAGGCCGGCGAAATTGGTAAGCGCGCACATAATCTCGGGTTTGTGACTGGCGTCTCGATACAAACGATTGGGAGCATCCAGCGCAATGCCAGCGGCGTTCTCTCGCGCGAACCCAGCCTCGGCCTGTTGACGATTGGGGTGTGCCTGCAACGACAGTGGCTCACCGGCAGCCAGCAGCTTCATCAGAAACGGAAGTCGCCCACCAAATGCATTGGCCACGTTTTGGCCCAACTCCCCCACCGGATTCTCGGCGATGACTTCATCGAGTCGGCGCTGCACCCCGTTGCGCAGTATCTGCGAGGGCGCTGACGGATGTGCCCCCATCCACACCTCGGCCTGAGGGGTGCCGTCAGGGCTGATCCCCAAGAACTCCGGGATGGCCGTGTGCGAACCCCAGGCGTAGTGCTGAACGACGTTGTGCAGGAGGTCCATCAAATGATCGTATCGTTGCGATGTTCCCAACCGGCTCGGGCATTATCGAGGCTGTTCGGATTGGCTCCTCGGGAATACGACGGATCAGCGGCCTGCACCGGATCATCTTCCCAGCCGCACACTGCGCAGATGTCGTACTCATCCCGTTGGCCTGAAACGGGTGCCGCACAGACCGGACAGAGGAACACATCATGGTCGGCGCTGCGCAATTGCGATGCTTCCCACTGGCCTCGATGCCCGGCCACCAAGTCGAACTGCACAACTGATCCCACGGCAATCGTGCGAGCTCCACCCACGATCTGGGTGCAGTGAAAACTGTACGTGTGCTGATCATCAGCCAACAGACAACCTTGGCCTTCACCGGCGTCGAACGAAACAACTTTGCCAACCGCCGCATCACGGAGTACCGGGCGTTTCACGGCACGATCTTGGTGATGGGCAGCTCCAGGATCCCGGTGGCTCCCGCATCCTTGAGGGCCGGAATCAGCGTGTTGATGATGCTCTTTGGCACCACCGTTTCCACTGCGTACCCACCGTCTCCGAACAATTTGGAAACGGTGGGCGTCTTGAGCGAAGGAACGATGGCGATGACCCGGTCGAGATCGGCATCGGCCACATTGAGCTTCAACAGGACCTTGCCACGCGCTTCCATAACCCCGGCCAGAAGGGTATGGATCTGGTGCATGGCGTGACGCTTCACCGGGTCGTCGTAGGTCGCACGGTTGGCGATCAACTCCGTGTAGCTGGTGAGAACGGTGTCGATGATGCGCAGGCCAGCGGCCCGCAAGGCCGAGCCGGTTTCGGTGATTTCCACCACGGCATCGGCGATGTCCGGGATTTTGGCCTCCGTGGCTCCGTACGACAGGCGGACCTTGGCGCCAATGCCCTTGGCCGCAAAAAACCGAGTGGCGATGCCGAGATATTCGGTGGAGACCCGTACCCCTTGCGGTAGATCACTGACACTGTGCCAAGGAGAGTCAACACTCACAGCCACTACCAGTCGGATAGGGCGAGCCGTGGCTTTGGAATAGCGCAACTCCCCGAGAGACACCACGTCCGACTGCGTCTCCTCTATCCAATCACGTCCCGTGATCCCCAGATCGAACAGACCCTCGCTGACATAAGTAGGGATCTCCTGCGGACGAAGGATGCGAACCTCCGAAATTCGTGGATCGGAGATGGTGGCCTGGTACTGCACGGCCGATGAGCGTTGAACGGGCAGATCCGCCTGCTCGAAGAGTTCCAGGGTGGCTCGTTCCAACGAACCTTTGGGCAGCACGACACGCAGCATGAACGCCTGACACTACAAGGCGCACGCACGCCGCCACCGACGTCAACCGAGGTGGACGAACTCCCTCACCCCATCGGCGATCATTTGCACCGCGATGGCCGCCACCAGCATGCCCGCTACCCGGGTTACCAACAAGATGCCAGCGTCGCGGATGATGCTGCGAATAACCTCAGAGAAGCGCATCGCCAGGTACAACACGATATGTACACCAACGATGGCGAGGCCAAGCGCCAGCAGACGAGACGACGTCTTGGCTCGCTGGACGAACAAGATGGTGGCCACGATGGCGCCCGGTCCGGCCAAGAGCGGCGTACCGAGGGGAACCATCCCGATGCTGGAGCGCCGCTCAGGGTCGATGTCATCCGTGAAATCGCTGCGGCCCTGCAACAGTTGCAGCGCCACCACGAGCAACAGCAGGCCACCCGAGCACTG
>JAYVGK010000113.1:0-12158 GCA_043772215.1 Acidimicrobiales bacterium
GTTGGCGGCGCGCTACGACGGGGAGGTACTGCGTAGTCGTCGCCTTGACGTGGCCACGACTGATGACGAGATGGAACAGATGTATGCGCGCGGATGGACCGACGGGTTGCCCGTGGTCGCACCCACTGCCGAACGGGTGATGCGCATGCTGGCGGGAACGGCGCGTCAACCATCAGACATCGTGGCCATCGTGCCTCCCAATTTGGTGGAGTGCACGGTGGAGAAGGTGGCCATCAATGCAGTGATGGCGGGATGTCTGCCCGAGTACCTTCCGGTGGTTCTCACGGCATTGGAGGCAGCCTGTACGTCGGAGTTCAACGCTCACGGCCTGTTGGCCACCACGTACTTCGCCGGGCCGGTGATCATCGTCAACGGTCCCATCACTCGCAACATCGGCATGAACTCTGGGGTCAATGCGTTGGGACAGGGCAACCGGGCCAATTCCACCATCGGAAGAGCCGTTCAGCTCATCATCCGCAACGTGGGCGGCGGTGTCCCTGGAGGGGTTGACAGGGCCACGTTGGGCAATCCGGGAAAGGTCGGGTTCTCCTTTGCCGAGGACGAGAGCGACCCATGCTGGACATCGTTGGCCACCGAGCGCGGCATTGCCTTGGGATCCAACGCAGTCACGTTGTTCGCAGGGGAAGGGCCGCGCGCGCTGGTAGATCAACTCAGCCGAGACCCCGATTCGCTGGCCCGCTCGTTTGCCAGTGGACTACGTAGTGTTGGGCACCCCAAATTGGTGCTCGGCTTCGACGCAATCGTGGTGGTGGCGCCGGAGCATCTGCGCACCTTCCGAGAAGCGGGATGGGACAAGGATCGTCTGCGCGCAGAGATCATGGCTGCGCTACAAATACCGGCGGACGACATCATGCGAGGTGTGGATGGAATAGCCGAGGGAGTCCCCGCCGCCTTGGCGGGCCGGGTATTGCCCAAGTTCCGGCCCGGAGGACTGTGGTTTGTACGCGCAGGTGGCGCCGCAGGCATGTTCTCGGCCATCATTGGAGGCTGGGCCAACGGTGCCATCGGTTCCGAGATCGTCACGAAGGAGATTGCTCCATGAGCATCACACTGCTGGACCCCACGTCCGAGCTTCAACCAACGGTGCGCCCACTGACTCCCCGTCCCGCGTCGCTCGACGGCATGGTCATCGGGTTGCTCGACATCACCAAACCTCGCGGGGACGTGTTCCTCAACCGGGTGGAGGAACTGCTGCACCAGCGTGGTTTGCAAACCCGCCGCTACGCCAAGCCCACCTTCACCAAGCCGGCCCCCATCGATCTACGCCACAAGATCGCCACGGAATGCCAGGCGGTGATCGAAGCGCTGGCCGACTGAGGCAGTTGTACGTCGTGCAGTGTGCACGACATCGCTGATCTCGAAGGTCGTGGGCTGGTAGGGGTGTTCGTGGCCTCTGATGTGTTCATTGATGCCGCCGATGCCCAGTCGCAGTCGTTGGGGGTGTCGCCCGCTCGTTTGTTCGTGCCCCATCCCATCCAGGACCGTACCGACGACGAGATGCGTACCCTGGCCGAGGACGCCGTGGGATTGCTGCTGGCCCGACTTACCCACCCTTGCTGAGTGCCGGTGCGCGCTCACCGTGGCGCGGGTCGGTAATATCAGAGTCCATGTTCTCTTCCCCCCGCGTTGGTGTCGCGTCGCTGATGCTCGTCGGCGCCCTCGTGGTTACCGCAGCGCCCTCTGCCTTACTCCCCGGTGTGGCTGGTGCCGCCACCAAGACCACCAAGGCCAGCAAGTCCAGCAAAGGGACGGATTCCGGTAAGGGCAAGGGCACGGGCTCCTCGAGCAAGCAGGCGGTGCCGGTGAAGGTCACGGCCGGTACGGTTATCCCCACCACCCTGCCCAAGCCGCGTCGGGCCGGCACGCCCATCACCGGATGGGCCAAGATCTCCTCGTCGGAATGGCCGGACCCGGGCAACGCCGTCTCTGTGCACCCCGTTGGCTCATCGCTGCTGGTGTACGTCGGACCCGACGACAGCACCGCGCCCTTACGCTTCGACGAAGGCAAATCGGTGTTCGGTCGCGTCTCCCTCCTGGTGGTCGGGAGTGCGCCGGGCTGGTGGAAGGTACTACTGCCGTTACGACCCAACGGCACGGTCGGCTGGGTCCGCACTGACGCGGTTGAACGCACTGATGTGGCGCAGCGCTTGGTGCTGGAATTGGACACCAACACGCTGACGTTCTACTCGGCGGGCAAGGTGGTGGTCCGGACGCAGGTGGCGGCCGGTACCGGTGGCACCCCTACGCCCACAGGGTTGTTCTATGTGAAGGAGATCGTTCCGCAGAAGAACAAGGCTGGAGCGTTGGGCCCGGTGGCGCTCGGCCTCAGCGGATTCTCCACCGTGCTGTACAGCTTTGCGGGCGGTGACGGTGTCATCGGCATCCACGGCACCAGCGCCCCCGGCAAGCTGGGGCAGAACGTCAGCCATGGCTGCGTCCGAGTGCTCAACGAACACATCTCGCTGATCGCCTCGAAGGTGGTGTTGGGTACACCGGTGGAGATAGTGCAAACCGCCGCTGACATCCCCGTGACCCGGTTCTTGGTGCCCGCCGAATCCGACCTCACCGGTCCCACCACCACCTCTACCTCCATCCCCGAGCCCTCCCCGTCGGGCCCCACCACCGGTCCCAGGAACTCAGGCCCCACCACCTTGAGCCCAACCACCTTGAGCCCAACCACCAGCAGCATGCCCGCCACGTAAGCGTGGATGGCCCCCATTGCGACAGCCGGTACCGGTCGACTCAGGGCAGAAACAGCACACCATCTCGTTCCACCAGCAGACGCTCCGTCACCAGCGCATCCACCAACCGTTGCGACCGTTGCTCATCGATGCCTGCCTCGGCGCAAACCCAGCTGCGGTCCAAAGGGGTCCGGGTCACCGCCCGCAGGATGGCCCCCCGTGCTTGACGGTCACTGCCGGCAAAGGGGGACTGCGTCACGGACACCCCAGCCGTGCCCCGAGCGGGATCCTCACCCTCTCCCCGGTACGCACACTCGCTGATCACGGGGCAACGATCACACGATGGCGACCGCAGCGTACAAAGCGTGGCCCCCAGATCCAGCATCGCCTGGTTCCACGCCCACCCCTGCCCCCGCGGCACCGTGGCGTCGGCCGCCAGTTGCACCTCAGCCGCCCCCAACCGACGGCCGCGCCATCGAGCCAACACACGCGCCGAGTTGGTGTCCACCACCGCAACATCACGCTCAAAGGCAAACGCCAACACGGCACGGGCGGTGTAGGCCCCGATGCCCGGCAATGCCAGCAACGCATCCAATGTGTTGGGGAACGTCGCCTGCTCGGCGATGTGGCGCGCGCAGGCATGGAGGTTGCGCGCCCTACGCGGATAGCCCAAGCCTTCCCACAACCGCAGTACGTCACCCAACGATGCCGACGCACACGCAGCCGGGGTGGGCCACCGTTCGAGAAACGCCAGCCATTTGGGTATCACCCGCAATACCTGCGTTTGTTGGGCCATCACCTCGCTCACCAGTACCGCCCACGGGTCTCGGGTATGGCGCCACGGCAGATCTCGACCGTGGCCCTCGGCCCACTCCAACAGCAGGTGGGCGGTCAGCTCCAGATGGCATCCGAATCATACGGGCGCGTACGTTCGCCGGCATTGGCCTTGGTCCACACCATCACCTTGCGAGTGAAGTAGCAGACCTCTTCACCACGCTGATTGATGCCCTTGGACTCCACTCGCACGATACCCCGATCGCCCTTGCTCGTGAGTTGTTTGTCGAGCACTCGGGTTTCGGCGTAGATGGTGTCGCCGTGGAACGTGGGCTTGGAGTGTCGCAGCGTTTCCACCTCCAAATTGGCAATGGCGGCGCCGCTCACATCAGGCACGCTCATGCCCAACACCAGCGAGTACACCAGATTGCCCACCACCACACAGCGCCCCTGCGGAGTGCCAGCGGCGTACCACTCGTTGGTATGCAGCGGATGATGGTTCATGGTGATCATGCAAAACAGATGATCGTCAGCCTCAGTGATGGTCTTGCCGGGCCAGTGTTTGTAGACGTCGCCCACCTCAAAATCCTCGAAGTGGCGGCCGAAGGGACGTTCATGGCTGGTCACGACCGCGACACTAGCGGCGACCCCAGCCGCAACTCCTAGGCGGTGAGGGCAACCACTAGCAACTCGTACACCGCAAGCCCGGTGATCTCCTTCAGTTCGTCGGCCAGGGTCCGCCACACCGGGTCAGTAGCCACGAACGCCTCGGGGGCGGTGGTACAGAACCAGGACCGCTCCCCGCCATCAGCCTTCCAGTCCGACGCCTGCCAGGCCCCGATGGTGATCACGTCCACCCCGGCCTCATCTACGTGATCGGCACGTCGCAGCGGAAACTGCCAACAGATGTTGGGCTTGCCGTCCATCGGCCGCTCGCCCCGATCCAGCGAAGCGAAGTGCAACGCGCAGCCGGCCCCCGTGACGAACCCGGGACGGTTGAGAAAGATGCACGCT
The DNA here is from genome assembly GCA_043772215.1 of Acidimicrobiales bacterium. Taxonomy (GTDB): domain Bacteria; phylum Actinomycetota; class Acidimicrobiia; order Acidimicrobiales; family JANYDT01; genus JANYHQ01. Next base: position 4,491 of record JAYVGK010000113.1, read on the forward strand.
TCCTGCACCACGCGGGTGCCCACCACGCCATTGGGCAATCGCTTGAACCATCCTTGGCGGACCGCCATCGCGGAGAACTGCCAGCGTGCCGGATCGAGTTGGGCGACTGCATCGGACACGATCATGAAGTCCTCCGCATCGGTGATGGCTGCCCCTGAAGTGCAACAACCATCTGCGCGCAGAGCATCCTGCGTGCGATGTAGGCCGCGACAGCCACCGCCATAGATACAGCGCCACGAGCTACGCAGAAACCCTGCATCGAAACGCCACGTCCTCTCTGCCATCACAATATCGATCCAGTCGGTGGAGGCCAGCATTCAACGGTCGTATCACATCGAGCCCACCATCGAGCTCGTCGAGTGGAGTGAGGATTGCGGTGGGCGCAACGCCTGCTCCACTCGATGGCCAGGTACCAGAGCGTCTCTATGCTCCACCCCTATGATCAGCCGCACCCAAGCCGAGGACCTTGACGCCGCTGACCCCTTGGCCTCGCACCGCAACTCGTTCCTGCTCCCCGCCGGGGTCCGCTATCTCGACGGCAACTCACTCGGCGCCCTTCCCAAAGGTGTGGTGGAACGGATGAACCACACCCTTACCCAGGAGTGGGGCAATAGCCTGATCCGCAGTTGGAACGAGGCCGGCTGGTGGGAGCTACCGGGGAATGTAGGGGCAAAGTTGGCCCCGCTCATCGGTGCGTTGCCCCATGAGGTCACCATCGCCGACTCCACCTCCATCAACTTGTTCAAGGTGGTGGTGGCGGCGATCCGTATGCGCCCTGGCCGCACTCACATCGTGGTGGAGGCGGGGACGTTTGCCACCGACCTATACCTCATCAACGAAGCTGCCTGTCTCACCAACACCTCAGTGGTCACGATACCCAATGGCGCCGGGGTGGGCACCATCAGCGCCGCCCTCGATGAGCACACCGCCGTGGTGTGTATTACTCACGTGGACTACCGCAGCGGTCGTATGCAACCCATGCATGCGGTCACCGCCGCCGCCCATAACGTAGGCGCGCTGATGATCTGGGATCTAGCCCACAGCACCGGTGCCGTACCGGTGGATCTCAACGCGGCCGATGCCGACTTTGCGGTGGGCTGCGGATACAAGTACCTCAACGGCGGTCCGGGTGCCCCGTCGCATGTGTACGCGGCGACCCGCCATCACGAGTCAATCGCTCAACCCCTACCGGGCTGGCACGGTCATGCTCGCCCCTTCGACTTCGAGCCCGCCTACGCCCCCGCAGCGGGTATCGCCCGGCTCGGGTGTGGCACGCCGCCGCTGCTCTCCTTGGTCGCCCTCGACGCTGCCCTTGACCTATGGCGCAACGTGGACATGGTGGCGTTACGAGCCAAGAGTGTGGCCATGGGGGAACTGCTCATCACCTTGGCCGACGAGCGTCTGGCCACCCACGGTTTCACGGTGGCTTCGCCTCGAGTCGCCGACGAACGAGGCAGCCAGGTGAGCCTGGCGCACCCCCACGGTTTCGCCATGATGCAGGCCCTCATCCACGGCGGCACCATCGGCGATTTCCGAGCCCCGGATCTACTGCGCTTCGGCTTTGCTCCCCTGTACCTGCGCTATGTCGACGTATGGGATGCCATTGACGATCTGGTGCGCATCACCGAAACCGGCAAGTGGGACGATCCCCGCTTCACCACTCGGGCTTCTGTCACCTGAAGCCCGATCCCGGCAGCGAGTCGCTCATGCGGTCACGCCACCGGTGGAGTCGGCCGTTTGCGCTTCCCTGTGGGTTGTTTGTCTTTTGACGAACGAGTCGGGATGCGCTTCTGACCGAGTTGTTCGGCAACTGCGATTCCGGCGCCAGCTTCGGACAGGAACTCCAGCGCGGTATTGAGTACCGCAAAGTGATCGCGAGTGGAGTCAATGATCGAATGGAGGGTGAACCCGTCGTCCATGGCAGAGATCACCGCTGCTCCTGCTCGTCGGTTGTCAGCTGGGCCGAGACCTCGACCCTCCGCCATCGTTTCGACTACCCGCGTTACCGATTGTTCGGCGCTGTTGAGTCGGTCAAGCAGGAGTGAGCAAGCGGCGGGATTGCGAAGCGAGTACAAGGCCAGCTCCACCGAAAGAACCGGATCGTGAGTTCTGCGCCGTCGGTCGGGCGAGCGATACAACTCTTGGGTGGTACGGAGGTAGTCGTCGGCGTCCGGGTACTCGATAAGGAATCGGTCGATATCGCCGATCGCTTCGTTGGTGATCCTGGCGAGCAACGCCATAGTGAGCTCATCGATGTCAGCGAAGTTTGAGTAAAACGCGCCTGCACTCAGTCCAGCGACTACGGCGGTTTCCTCGATCGAAGCCGCAGCAACGCCCTGCCGGACGGACACCGTGGCGGCGGCAACCAGGAGGAGTGTCCAGGTTTCCTTGCGCGACGCTCGCTTGGTCCGAACCGGGCCCGCCGTTGTCCTTGTCACCCAAAGAACATGTACTACGCGCGCTTGGGATCGCCCAGTAGAAGGGGGGGGTGATGCGCTCAGTGGTGCGATTGCCTGCGAAGCTCTCCATCGAGAAGGATCCATGAGGTGCAGGTCATCCATGCTCAGTCACCTTGCTCTCCTCCCCAACCTCGACACGATCGAGAAAGCTGCTCAGCTCATTCTTGAGCTGGCGGACTCCCACGGTGCCCCCAACCGGGGATGTAGTTACAGTCTTCGTTCGACCGTAACCCGACAACTGCACTTGGGACTGCGGGTGGGCCAGGACTATCTTTGCCGCCATGTCAGCACCTGATCTCACCGCCGCCGCAGCCGTTGTAGGGGCATGTAAATCCGTAGTGGACAACGCAGTGCGTCACCTTGCCGCCACCGGTACGGCGGCGGGGATGCGCGCCGATGCCATCGTGGATGCCAACCAACAGGTGGCCTACGACTTGGCCCATGCGGCGTCGGCGGTGGAAAATGCCCGGGCGGTGCTCGACTACGGCAACAAGGGTGAGTTGGAGAGCCGGTTGTCGTGTGCGTTTGTGGCCGATGCTGCCTTCGATGTGGTTACTCGACTGCTGTCGCGAGAAGACGAGTGGGGGGTGGCGCCCGGCGCATTGGATTCGGTGATGGGGTTCGTACGCCAGTTTCGCTCCGCCGCCAGCATGGCCGCACTCTGCGACGACGTGGCCAAGGCCAACGGCGGCCCCAAGCACTTGGATCCGGACTTTGAGATGGTGCAAGACACGTTCCGTCGCTTTGCCGAGCAGGAAGTGCGAGAACGGGCCGAGCACGTCCATCGTCATAACGCCGATGTACCAGAAGAAATCATCAGCGGTCTGGCCGAAATGGGTGGCTTCGGACTGTCGGTGCCGGAGGAATACGGCGGCTATGCCACTGGCGGCGAGGGCGAATACATCGGGATGGTGGTGGCCACCGAAGAGTTGTCACGCGGTTCGCTGGGGATAGGCGGCTCGCTCATCACTCGACCAGAAATTCTCACCCGTGCGTTGGTCAAGGGTGGCACGGAAGCGCAGAAGCGCGAATGGTTGCCCAAGGTCGCCACCGCCGAGGTGATGGCTGCAGTGGCCGTCACCGAGCCCGACTACGGCAGCGACGTTGCCAGCCTCAAGGTCACCGCCACGCCCACTGCCGATGGCCAACAATACGCAATCACGGGGGTCAAAACGTGGTGCACATTCGGCGCAAGGGCCAATGTTTTGCTGCTGTTGGCCCGTACCGATCCGGACCGCTCCAAAACGCATCGTGGACTGTCATTGTTCATCGTGCCCAAGCCGGTGGCCGACGGCCACGGCTTCGAGTTCACTCAACCTGATGGCGGCAAGATGGAGGGCCGCCCCATCGACACACTTGGCTATCGTGGTATGCACTCGTACGAAATCGCCTTCGACAATTGGTTGGTGCCAGCCGCCAATCTCATTGGCGAAGAAGCGGGTCTGGGCCGCGGGTTCTACTACCAGATGGAAGGTTTTGAGAACGGTCGGCTGCAGACCGCAGCGCGGGCGGTGGGCCTCATGCAGGCGGCGTATGAAGCAGCCCAGTCCTATGCCGACAATCGCTCCGTGTTCGGTCGTTCGGTGGGCGACTATCAGTTGACCAAAGTGAAATTGGCGCGGATGGCGGTCATCATTCAAGCCAGTCGCCAGTTCTCTTACGCCGTAGCCGCGCTGATGGGCAAGGGGGAGGGTGCACTGGAAGCGTCAATGATCAAGGCATATGTGTGTCGCGCCGCAGAGTGGGTCACCCGTGAGGCCATGCAGATCCACGGTGGCATGGGATATGCCGAGGAGTTCCCGGTGAGCCGCTATTTCGTAGATGCACGTGTACTGAGCATCTTCGAAGGGGCCGATGAAACGCTGTGTATGAAGGTCATCGCCCGGCGCCTGATCGAGCAGGCTGGCGCCAAGTAATTGTTGCCGCTCGGGCACTGCTTGGGCGGCTCACTGACGGGCGCCGTAGGGTGCGACCATGGATGCCAACGTTGCACTTGCCATGGCCGTAGAGACCGAGGCGTTCATCAACTCGTTGCGCGTAGAAGGGAGTGCTGATGCCGATGCCGGTGTCTCGTGGCGTCAGACCAGCGACCCCGACGCTCGCAGCGACACATCGCTCTACCACGGCTCGGCCGGCATCATCGTGTTCCTACTGGAGCTGGCCCAAGCCACCGGCGACGGCACCTATCGACAACGCGCTGAAGACGCCGGGCGGACGTTGGCCGCTCGTCTGCGAGCCAAGGCATGGGCGTCGGTGGCCTTTGCCTCCGGATGGCCGGGATACGCATTTGCCATGGAGGCGCTGGCGGACGCCACCGGGGATGAGAAGTTCCGCGCCGTGGCCGTTGACTGTTTGGATCGGCTGGTAGCTCAGTCCCAACACATCGGTGCGGGCATGGCCTGGGTGGAGCCCATGCCGTTTTCCGAGATCACCGGTAAAACGGGTGACCGCGAGATCTACGACATGTCGGTAGGCGCCGCCGGTGCCGCGCTGATGTTCTTGCATGCCCATCGCAGTGGACTGCACCCTCGGGGCCTGGAGTGGGCGGTCTCGGTGGGGGACCGCTTGTTGGAGGTGGGCGAACATACCCCCGATGGCACTCGATGGGGATTGATGGCGGACATGCCGTTTCCGTTCACAGCCCCAAACTTTGCCCACGGTGGTGCCGGGGTGGGCTATTTGTTTGCCCAACTGTTCGAGGCCACAGGCGATCAACGCCATCTCGATGCCGCCATCTCGGCCGCTCGTTACGTGATCAGCCGATCGCATTCGGTGGGTGATGAGGCGGCATTGGTGTGTCATACCGAAGAGCAGCAACCGCCCATCTTCTACCTCGGTGAATGTCACGGGCCGGCTGGTACATGGCGGCTACTGGCCACCCTGGGCCGCGTCACAGGTGATGAGCAATGGATCAAGTCGGCGCGCGTACTACTGAGCGGCGTGGAGGCCATCGGGGCACCGGCCACCCGGTCAGCGGGATGGTGGAACAACCACAGTCAATGCTGTGGTGATGCTGGCCTAGGCGATAGTGCCCTGGCCATGTGGCGGGCCACCGGTGACAACGGCTATCTCGATCTGGCCACTGCCTGTGCCGACGTGGTGGCCAACCAGTCATCCATGGGTGCCGAAGGGCGTTGGTGGATGCAGGCCGAGCATCGGGCCCGCCCCAAGTTCACTCAGGCCCAAACCGGCTACATGCAGGGTGCCGCTGGCATCGGCAGCTTCCTCGTTCACATGGCCACATCGGCCGCCGACGGTGCTGGCTCCAGGATCTGGTTTCCCGACGAGCGGCTGTAGCTGTTCCTTGGGGCACCCCAGACTCACCATCCTGGGCGGGTTCAGCCTGGCTGCTGACTAGCCCCTGACGGCGGCATCGGGCGTGGCAATGGTACTCACCGTCTACGTCGGTCGCCCATACTGAGGCGCTGTAGACGGCATGCACGCGCGCTTGTAGCCTGCGGTGTTGAGTGAAACCACAACGATCCGCTCCGAAAAGTCGGTTCACGAACGTCTCGCCGAGCTGGGTCAGGTCAGTGGCCGCCAACTGATCGCCGTCGTGCGAGACGCAACAATAGCGCTTGAACTGGTGGAGTTCGCAAACACTGTCGGCCACGAACTGGGGGCGCTTCGAATGGATCATGCGGCATGGGCAGCATACGTGGGCGAAGCGGACCTGGCAGTTGGTGATGGTCTCACCTGACGAGTTGTGGCTCACCGATTTCGGGGCTCCGTTTCCGGGAGAGCCAGCCTTCCGGCGACCGGCTGAATGGGCAATCCGATGATCGATTCAACATATGCATTGCGACCCGCTCGACTACGAGAATCCCCGCAACGGGCGGGCGGCTCCGCGCTGTAACCAGTTCTCGGCGGGGTAACGGGCGGTGCCGTCGATGATGTGCACGGAGTAGGCGTCACGCCGCTTGTCGGAGCGATTGGGGCCGCTGAAATGAGGCAGTAGTCCATGCAACATCACCATGGTGCCAGCCTTGGCTGGCAACGCCACTGCCCCATCGGTACTGATCACGGGACCGCTGATCTCGAAGCTGGTACCTGCTGAGTCGTCGTCGGCATCATTGCGTACGAACTTGGTGCGCAACGAGGTGCGGTGTCCGCCCGGTACCGCCCACAGACATCCGTTGTCCACTGTGGCATCCTCGATGGCAAACCAGAACCCGGTGACGGTGATGGGATCGGTGTACAAGAACGTGGCGTCTTGATGGCAGGTGACCTCGCCGCCAATGTGGGGGTTCTTAAAGATGTACATGCTTTGCAGCAGCTTCGGGTCAGCCAAACCAACTGCAGCAGCCAACTGTGCCATCTCCGAGGTGCGGGTGAATCGGCTGAACGTGGCATCGAGATCGTGTTGGGCATGACCAATCTTGTTCACCGCCCCTTGCTTGGAACACAGCAAGTTGCCGTCGGTATCAACTGCTTCTTCCTCCAAGAAGCAGCGCACGTCACCCCCCGATCCCAAGAACCAATCATCGGAGGTCCGCGTCTGCTCATTGGTGGTGAACACACTGCGGTGGGCACTCGGATCGAACTTCTCCACGATGCTTCGGGCCCGCTGCTGCAACTCCACACACGCGCCGGCGTCCACCAAGTCCTCGATCACCAAAAAGCCATCGCGCTCCCAAGCAGCCTGTTGTGCGGAATCAAGAATACCCATGACAGTTTTTACCAGCCCCAGTGCCAGAGCGATGCGAGACTCACCACTCATGGACTTCCTTCATTCTGCCTCTACCGGTCCTCGTCGCCTTCGTGAGCTACTGGCCGGACCCGGGGTGATAACAGCCCCCGGTTGCTACGACGGCCTCACCGCCCGACTGGTGGAGGAGGCCGGATTTGAATGCGCATACATGACCGGCTTTGGCACCGCCGCATCATTGTTGGGCCGACCCGATGTGGGCCTGTTGACCATGAGCGAGATGGTGGACAACGTGCAGCGCATCACGCAGGCCATTGGTATCCCCCTCATTGCCGATATGGACACTGGCTATGGCAATCAGATCAACGTCATTCGAGCAGTGCAACTCTATGAACAGACCGGCGTGGCCGGTTTCCATCTCGAAGATCAGGTGACCCCCAAGCGGTGCGGACATATGGAAGGCAAGCAGGTAGTGCCCATGAGCGACGCCGTGACCAAGATTTGCGCAGCCGTACGTGCGCGTACAAATCCGGACACAGTGATCATTGCCCGCACCGATGC
>JAYVGK010000114.1:0-3650 GCA_043772215.1 Acidimicrobiales bacterium
GGACGTCCGATGTGGGACTCACCGTCACTGGGCAACTGGGCGATGTCATGAAGGAATCGGCATCGATTGCGCTCTCGTACGTGCGCGCTCATGCTGACCAACTCGGGGTTGACAACACTGCACTGGAGGGCAAGCGCATCCACGTGCATTTCCCTGCTGGTTCGGTTCCCAAAGATGGTCCGTCTGCCGGTATAACCATGACCACTGCATTGGTGAGTCTGCTCACTGGTCGTCCCGTGGATCCCAGCGTAGGGATGACCGGCGAGGTCACATTGTCCGGGCGCGTGCTGCCCATTGGCGGATTGAAGCAGAAGCTGCTCGCCGCCCATCGTGCGGGACTGCGGATGGTCATCGTTCCCGAACGAAACGGACCAGACCTCGATGACGTGCCGCAGGACATTCGTGATTGCCTCGACATACGCCTTGCCAGCAATGTTGCCGATGTAGTCGATTGGGCTCTGCTTCCCGTAACTGCTTCCGCCTAACTGCTTCCTCCTAACTGCTTCCGCTTAACTGCTTTCGTTAACTCTGTGACTTCAACGGAAATCAAATGAAGTGAACTGAAATGAGACTTTCTGGTCATCCGGGTCAGCTGATGTCTGCAATGATATAGATATGGCAGCTAAAACCACCAAAAAGAAGCGCGGCATGAGCGACGAGCACAAGGCCGCTCTGGCCGAGGGCCGTGAGCAAGGCCGAGCAGTTCGTGTCTATCTGGAGGCGCTTGAGGCACATAAGCCCAAGCGTGGTCGCAAGCGCACACCGGAATCCATCAAGAAGCGCCTCACGGCAATTGCCAATGAGCTGCACACTGCTGATCCCATGACCCGACTGCTCATGACTCAGGAACAGGTGGACCTGGACAATGAGTTGGCACAGATGGACAGCGGAGTGGATCTCACGGAATTGGAAGCCGAATTCATTGAATCGGCCGCCGGCTACAGCGACCGGAAGGGCATCACCTACGACACGTGGCGCAAGATGGGTATTGCTCCCACAACGCTGAAGGCAGCTGGCATCCGCCGGTAGTTCGTGGGGTTAGTTCCCCACCAATGAGTTGAGTTCGGGACCGGTACGGTGGACCGGTCCCGTTTCGCGTTCACAAGCTCAGCCGACAGCTACACCGCTCAGCGCATCCACACTTTTATGAGCGTGTCGCAAGCTCCTGGTGAGGTCAAATGCACCATCGAGCAACGCCGACGACACAGTTACCCGTGGATCAGCATCCAGCAGTGCCCGGAAATCAGTGGCTTCGTCCCACGCCTTCATAGCGTTGTCTTGAACAATGCGGTAGGCGTCATCGCGATCCAGTCCACCAGCCACCAGAGCCAGCAACACCGGCTGGCTGAACACCAGGCCATGACTAGATGCGATGTTGCTCAACATCTGATCAGCATCAATGGTTAGCCCCGACACCAATCTGGTACAGGTCACGATCACATAGTGGGCCAACAGCGACGAGTCGGGCAATATGACCCGTTCCACCGACGAATGGGAGATGTCACGCTCGTGCCACAGCGCTACATCCTCCAAACCAGCACCCAAGTTGCCCCGCAACACCCTGGCCAAACCCGATAGCCGTTCGGCGGTGATGGGATTGCGTTTGTGGGGCATGGCACTGGAACCCTTTTGGCCCTGCCGAAATGGTTCGCGCACTTCACGCACCTCCGTACGCTGAAGGTGGCGTACTTCGGTGGCTATCAACTCGATGGTCGCACCTACGCAAGCGCAGGCCCAGAGATACTCCGCATGACGATCCCGGGCCAATACTTGCGTGGCCGGAACCGGTAGCAAACCCAATGCTCGGCATACATACGCCTCCACGGCCGGATCCACATTTGAATAGGTGCCCACCGCCCCCGACAACTTTCCCACCGCAATGCCTTCGCGGGCGCGTTGCAGGCGAGTTCGATCCCTGTCGAGTTGCAAACACCACAGCGCCAGTTTGGCGCCGAAGGTCATGGGCTCGGCGTGTATGCCGTGGGTGCGGCCCATACACGGGGTGTCCTTGAACTCTATGGCCCGGGCGCGTACCGCCTCGATAAGCGCGCTTATAGATGTGTGGAGCAGGTCTGCGCTCTGAGCCATACACCATGCCAACGCTGTATCCACCACGTCACTCGAGGTGAGGCCGAAGTGGATCCACTTGCCCGCAGTTCCGCCCACCGACTCCTGCACGACGTCCACAAACGCCGCCATGTCGTGATCGGTGATCCGCTCTCGTTCGTCCACCGCAGCCACCGTGAACGTAGCCGTGGCCCGTGCCTGTTGAGCGTCAACCAATGCCACCACGCCGAGGCTGGCCCATGCCTCTGTGGCCAAGAGTTCAATTTCTAGCCACCGAGCCATCCGCGCTTCGTCGGTCCACAAGACCGCCATAGCCGGAAGTGAATAGCGGGGGATCATGACGCCGTCTCCAACTGCTGCTCACCAGTGGGCTCGATGATCTGTTCACGGCCCGGTCCCACGCCTACAAACGTGATCGGCACACCGATGACGTCGCTCATGAACTCCAGATAGTGCCGGGCATTGGGCGGGAGCTGCGCCATGGACCGAACCGCAGTGATGTCGGCGTGCCACCCAGGCAAGGACTCATAGATGGGAACGGCGCGCTCCAGAAGGCCGAGGTCGCCGGGGACGTGGGTGACCCGTTCGCCGTCGATGTCATAGGCCACACAAATTTTGATCTCATCGAGCACGTCGAGGATGTCGAGCTTGGTGACAGCCACTTCGGTGAGTGAGTTGAGCCGAGCTGCCTGTCGAGCCATCACTGCGTCGAACCAACCACAGCGACGCCGACGGCCGGTGACGGTACCGAACTCATGACCACGCTCCTGTAGCAAGGAGCCGACATCATCAAAGAGTTCGGTGGGAAACGGCCCGGCCCCCACCCGCGTGATATAGGCCTTGGCGATGCCGATAATGCGGGTGAGATCGCGCGGACCCGCCCCGGATCCCGCCGCCGCCTGCCCAGCCACCGGATTTGAAGAGGTGACGAAAGGGTATGTGCCGTGGTCGATGTCGAGGAAGGTGGCCTGAGCCCCTTCAAACAGCACCTTTTGGTGGACATCCAAGGCCTCATGAACGGCTCGTACGGAGTCACCGATATACGGCGCCAAGCGGGGCGCATGTCCGTCGAGGTACTCCGCACAGATCTCGTCCAATGACAGAGGCGCCACCCCGTGAACCTTGGTGAGGATCTCGTTCTTCTCGGCCAGCACAGCCGCCAGTCGCGCCTGGAAACGGTCTGGATGCATCAGGTCTTGTACCCGGATGCCATCTCGGGCCACCTTGTCCACATACGCCGGACCGATGCCGTTGCGGGTGGTCCCGAGGGCCAGCGCCCCCCGCCGTTCCTCGGCCAACCGGTCCAGTATTGGGTGGTACGGCAGAATGAGGTGGGCATTGCCTCCCAACAACAGGCGGCTCACATCGATGCCCTTGGCCGACAGCATGTCCAACTCGGCCAGCAACGTTGTGGGATCCACCACCACCCCGTTGCCGATGATGACCTTGGTATGAGGAGACAAAATGCCGCTGGGGGTGAGGCGGAAGGCAAACTTCTCACCGTCAACCACCACCGTATGGCCAGCGTTGTGACCGCCCTGGTATCTCACCACTACATCACTTCGGGTGGCGAGAAGGTCAAT
>JAYVGK010000115.1:0-4667 GCA_043772215.1 Acidimicrobiales bacterium
TGGCCCTCGGTGCCGCCGAGGTGGATCTTTTGTCGCTCACCCGGGCCTATGCCGCCTTTGCCCGAGGGGGTAAAACGTTGCCGGTACGCCTCATCACCGGTGACTCAGCAGTGGCCAAAGCCGTGGCTGCCACCCTGCCCCCCGATCCACCGAGTGCCGAGATGATAAGTGCACCTACGGCATTTTTGGTCACCGATGTGCTGCGTGACAACGAGGCCCGCAGTTCGGCTTTCGGTCGCCGCAGTGCGTTGCGCTTCGATTTCGCGGTAGCGGCCAAAACCGGTACATCGCAGGACTTCCACGACAATTGGGTCATTGGCTATACGGACAACATCACGGTGGGTGTGTGGGTGGGTAACTTCGATCGTCGACCGCTACATGGGGCCACTGGGGTCACCGGTGCGGGCCCGGTGTTCCGGTCGGTGATGTTGACCGCTCATGCCCGCCTCGAAGGCAACGCTGACGACCAGATAAAGGCGTCGGTGGCTGTCCCTGCGAAGTTGCGGGCGGTCACCACCAATGGCCGTACCGAGTACGAGTGGGCCAATCGTCGCGCCACAGCAACGGCAGTGGCCACCGTGGGACTGCGCTTCGTGGATCCGGTGGCGGGCGGCCACTACGTACTGGACCCATCCGTCCCCGAGGCTTTTCAGGCCGTACCGTTACGAGCAGTCGGGGGCAGTGCGCCGTATGCCTTCACCGTGGACAGCATCACTGCCACTCGGGGCAGTTGGCCGCTGGTGGTGGGGTCGCATTCAGTATGTGTACGTGACGCCACTGAGCTCGACGTATGCACCAACATCACGGTGAGCCGACGAAGCGGTGCCAGGATGGGCCGGTGATCAGCGTTTGCGTCGCCCTGCCTGATGGTCGTGCCTACGAGGTGATGGTGGGCGCCGGTGTCCGTCATCAATTGGCCCAGGTGGTGGCCACGGTGGTTCCTCGAGCCAAGCGGGCTGCGGTGGTCACCCAAACCGGTATCGGCGACGTGCTTGATCCGGGAATCGAACAGCGGACTTTTCTCATCGGTGACGGCGAGGGTCACAAGCGTCTGTCGAGCGTAGAAACGTTGTGCTCATCGTGGTCGCAGTGGGGCGTCACTCGCAACGACGTGGTGATCGCAGTGGGCGGGGGCATCGTCACCGACGTGGCCGGGTTCGCCGCATCGTGTTATCTGCGAGGGGTGGCGGTCATCTACGTGTCCACCACATTGTTGGGCATGATCGATGCGGCGGTGGGCGGTAAGACAGGTGTCAATCTGGCTGAGGGTAAGAACCTGGTGGGAGCCTTCTGGCAGCCGAGTGCGGTGCTGTGCGACACCGAGTTTCTCGACACACTGTCGGAGCGCGAACGGCGGTGTGGGCTGGGCGAAATGGCCAAGTACCACTTCCTGGGCGGCGCCGATCTGGATACATTGCCCCTCGAACAGCGAGTGGCGCGTTGTGTGGAATTGAAGGCCGCCGTGGTGGCCGCCGACGAGCGCGAGTCCGGGGTACGAGCCACGCTCAATTACGGCCACACACTCGCCCATGCGTTGGAGATCCACACCCACCACCACCTACGTCACGGTGAAGCAGTGGCGGTGGGGCTGATTTTTGCCGCCGAACTGGCGCACCGTCTGGGCCGTATCGATGCCGCCCGGGTGGCCGAGCATCGCCGAATCGTGGGTGCCTATGGCCTGAGCATGACGTTGCCCCCGGGTGCCGACGATGACACCTTGGTGACGTTGATGGGTCGCGACAAGAAGGCGCTGGACGGCATCACCTTCGTCCTCGACGGTCCCCGAGGAGTGGAACCGGTCACCGGGGTGGCCCGTTGCGACATTGACGCAGCGCTGGCTGCTCTTCGCTGAGGCGGTCGTGTCAGGATGGTCTCGTGAGTCTTGTCCTGTTGTTGCTGAGTGGTCCCAACCTGAACCTGTTGGGGTCCCGGGAGCCTACGGTGTACGGCACCGACACGTTGGAGCATCATGTGCTACGTGCACGTATGAGTGCAGAGGCCGCTGGGTACGATCTGGAGCACGTTCAGTCCAACACTGAAGGGGTCCTGGTAGAATCGGTCCACGGAGCCCGGGGGCGGTGTGCGGCCATCATCATCAATGCCGGGGCGCTCACCCACTACAGCTGGGCGCTGCACGATGCGCTGAGCGCGTTCGACGGGGTCAAGGTGGAGTTGCATCTGTCCAACACCCACTCACGCGAGCCATGGCGACACCGCAGCGTGATCGCCCCGGTAGTGCAGGGCAGCATCCAGGGCTTCGGGGGCCATGGTTATCAGTTGGCGGTGGGGGGCACGCTGGCCTTGTTGGGGGTGCCCCAATGATCGCCCAAGAGCGGGTTGAGCAACTGGTGGCCCTGGGCGCCCGTCTGGGCGACCCGCTGCCGGCACTGCTGGTCACCGGTCGACTTGATCGTATGCGCGCTTGCCTGCGGGATCAGGCGGCCTGCGATGTGCTGATCGTCAGTGCGTTGATCAATATCCGTTGGGCCACCGGATTCACCGGGTCGGCCGGGCTGCTGGTGGTACCGGTGGATGGACAGGCGGTTTTCATCACCGACAGCCGGTATGAGGAACGTGCCGACGATGAACTGGTGGCAGCCGGTTGCGAGGCCCAGATCGAGATACGTTCGTCGATGGTCGAACAGCAGGCGCGACTGCTGGAATTGCTCCCCACTGCGGCCAGGGTCGGGGTGGAGGCCGACCACTTGGCCTGGAGTGCGGCGCGCGCCTACGAGTCGCTGTTGGAGGGCCGGGAGGTGGTGCCCACGTCGAATGTGGTGGAAAACCTCAGGCGGACCAAGGATGAGGCCGAAATCGCACGGTTGGCACGAGCCTCGGCCATTGCCGATCAGGCCTTGATTTCCACCATGGGACTGCTGACGCAAGGCCCCACCGAGGTGGAGTTCGCTCGGGCGCTCGACGCCGCCATGGTGGACCTCGGGGCTGATGGAATCAGCTTCGACACCATCATCGCCAGCGGCCCCAATGCTTCTCGACCCCACCATGACCCTGGTCAACGTGTCATCTGCGCCGGGGACCTGGTGATCTGCGATTTCGGCGCCTTGGTCGACGGCTACCACTCGGACATGACCCGGACCCTGTGCGTGGGGACTCCTTCGTCTGATCAGTCTCGCCACCTCGACGTGGTCCGGGCGGCCCAGCAGGCCGGGGTCGACGTGCTGGCCCCTGGGGTTGATACCCGGTCGGTGGACGGTGCTTGTCGAGTGGTCATCGAGGGGGCAGGGTGGGGCCCGTACTTTACGCATGGCACCGGCCACGGAATTGGACTGGTGATCCACGAGGCGCCGTGGGTGGGGCGGACGTCCACTGCTACTCTCGCCGCCGGTGATGTGGTCACTGTCGAACCGGGGGTGTACCTCCCTGGAGTGGCCGGTGTCCGAATCGAGGATTCTCTCGTGGTCACCGCCCAAGGGCCTGTCCGGCTCACCAACGCGCCAAAACACCTGCTCGCCTAACAGCACCTGCTCGCCTCACTAGGAGTTCCGCAATGCCTCCCGTTTCCACCAACGATTTTAAGACCGGCATGACCATCGACATCCCCGAAGGGCTCATGCAGGTCATTGATTTTCAGCATGTGAAGCCGGGCAAAGGTGGCGCGTTCGTTCGTACGAAGATGCGCAACGTGCGCTCGGGTGCCGTCATCGACCGCACCTACAGCGCAGGCGAAAAGCTGGAGCAGGCGATAATCGAGAAGCGGGCCATGCAGTTCCTCTACAAAGCGGGTGAAGACTATGTGTTCATGGACTCGTCTAACTACGAACAACTCGAAGTGCCACCGTCCACATTGGGTGAGGCCACCGACTATCTCAAAGAAAATGACTCGGCCGTGATGATGTTCTACGGCGACGAGATCGTGGGCGTCGATTTGCCTGCCGCCGTGGAGTTGGTGATCGTGGAGTGTGAGCCGGGCGTCCAGGGCGATCGGGTGTCTGGTGCCAAGAAGCCGGCCACCTTGGAGACCGGCAAGGTGATCCAGGTGCCGCTGTTCGTCAATCAGGGTGAAAAAGTAAAAGTGGACACCCGCACCGGTGACTACCTCACCAGAGTATGAGTGGTCTGCCCGTTGCCCGGCGTGACGCTCGTGAGCGGGCGTTGGAATTGCTGTACGAGGCGGAGGCCAAGTCCACCGCAGTGGGGGACATCTTGAAGGCGTTGCCGCTCGCTCCTGACGCCTACGCCGTGGACCTGGTGCGTGGAGTAGCCGAACACCAAGGCGCTCACGACGCCTGCATCAGCAGCTACGCCCGGGGCGGCTGGTCCATTTCTCGGATGCCAGTCATCGATCGCATCGTGCTGCGTATGGGTATCGAGGAGCTCACCCACCAACGCAGCGTGCCTACAGCCGTGGTGTTGGACGAAGCGGTTCGCTTGGCCAAAGCCTTCTCCACCGATGATTCCGGCCGATTCGTCAACGGAATGCTGGCCAATATGGCCCGCTCCATCCGGGGCGAGGCCATCGCCCCACGCCCCGTCGAGACTGACTCCGAGGACCTTCCGGTCATCGAACTCCACGAGGGTGAGGAAGTACCCACCATGGACATGGACGCCGAGCCACCCACGTCGCTCGACCTCGTGTGACATCAGCAGCCAAACCCTCCTGATGGGCCCGTGGCCCGCTGCCCCCCTGGCGCATCGGGTACCACGCC
>JAYVGK010000116.1:0-3367 GCA_043772215.1 Acidimicrobiales bacterium
CAACACCGTCGGGGCATCCCCCAAAGAACTCCCCGACGACAAAACCCAAAGCACCGGTCATCGGCGCCCCGCCACACGGCAGGGGCGCCGAACCGCGTCGGCACTCGCAGCACCAACCATCACCGCAACAAGACTGGGTCGGAACCGAACTCTTGTTCGGGAAAATGGCCGAATAAACACTTTTCCCCGACAAGTTCAGGGTTCGGACCCACTCTTGTCGAGGGTGTGAGAACGTCGGCATGAGGTTTTTGAACCAACGACCCACCGAGTGGTCGCTCAGTAGGGCAAAAAGCCCAAATGGCTGGCCAACCGCTTCGGTTTCATTGGTTTGCAGGACGGCTCATCACCGCCGAGGCTTCACGCTGTCGCACCATGAACGCTTGTCTCACCATGAACACTTGTCTCACCAGTAACCGGATGCACATCGCAAAGCGTGTCACCAGTATCCGTGAACACGGAGCCACCGCCGTGGAGTACGCCCTGATGATCTCGATGATCACCCTCGCCATCTTCGGCGCTGTGTTGTTCTTCGGAACGCGACTGCGTTCGTCGTTTCAAAACACCGCCAACACCATTCCGGGCTGACACGACCCAACGTCGCCACGCCAGCGTGCTGCGACCACTACATGGGCGCCCGTCCGCTGCGCTTGCGCGCTCAGCGGATCAATCGCCTTTTGGCCCTCAAGCGGTCAACAGGTGAAGCCGATATCAGCACCGAAGCTCGTCTCCGGTACGAGTTCGTCCCCCGCCCAACATCCGTCAGGAAGCACCGATGCAAACGAAATTGCAACCATTCTCCACCCCATTTACGGGCCGAGATCGTTCGTTCAGTTACGCCTCGGAGGCTCGGAAGCAAAGGAGCATTCTGTGAATCGCCGTAAATCGACAGGCATCATCGCATCAGTCGCCCTCGCCCTGCTCGGATCCATCGTGTTGTTCAAGGTGGTGAGCGCAAAATCCGAATCGGCGGCGCCCATTGCTGCCGAACCAATGGTCCAGGTCTGGGTCGCCGCCCGTGACATTCCCAAAGGCACCCCTGCCGCTCAGCTCCAAGGCGCTGGCTTGGTTGTCACGAAGCAGGTGAAGGCCACGGATCGTCAGGCTGACGCCGTCGGCGACCTCAACGTGATCGTCGACAAGGTCTCGGCTGATCCCATCTATCTCGGCGACCAAATTCTGCTCGGCCGGTTCATTTCCTCCGAGAAGGCCCGCAGTTCGTCGATCGAGCCGGGAAAGATCTCCACCACACTGATCCTCAGTGCTGACCGCATCGGTGGCGTGCAAGCTGGTGACACTGTCGGCATCATTGCCACCTTTGCCCCGAACGGTGCCATTGCCGCCGCCCCCGCTGGCGTCACCCACTTGGCCATGCACAAGGTGCCCGTACTCAGCTTGGTGCCGTTCGGTGCTGCAGTGGTGCCGACCACAGCCCCTGGGGCTGACCCCAACGCCCCGCTGCCCGCTGGTCAGTACGCCGTGACGTTGGCGGTGGAAGGGCCCGACGCAGAACGCCTGGTCTTCATCAGCCAGTTCGGCATCGTGAACTTGGTGAACGAGCCCCTCGAGGCCGGTGAGAGCAACACCAAGCTGGTGACGTTCGACAACGTGTACACCCCCACGCCGCAGTCCGCCGTGCCGGTGACCACCCAGCCTGTTCCCGTTGCCCCGCCCACCACGGCGGTCAAGGGTGCCACCCCGACGGTGAAGGCACCTGCCGCCGGCGCACCCGTTGCGGCCACAACCACGAAGCCAGGCAAGTAGTGACCACGGGTGGCACCGCCGCACCGACGGCATCGTTGGGCCTGGGCCACCTGCATACGCACATGCCTGTCATCTCCACCCACCCTTCTCACGTGTCACGAGGCCCCTTGTGAGCGACCTTGAACTAGCCAACAACCAGACCACCGAGCAGGGCTCCGCCGCCAACCGCACCCTCATGCGCGGCATCGGTGACGTAGCCGTCATGGCTGGCACTCCCGATTTCGAGATGCGTGTGCGCCGGGCATTGTCCGGCGGTCGCGGCCCACGAATGGTGCGCTGGCCCATTTCCGGAGAACGACCTGATGCCAACAGCGTCGCCGTCGTGCTCATCGGCCCCGAGTTGCCACCCGATGTGATGGTGACCACCGCCCAATCCATCGACCGAGAGTTTCCCGGCACGTACATCGTGTTGGTTTCGGATCCCATTCCGGGACTCTTGGAGCGGGCTCTGCGTGCTGGGGTTCGCGACGTGGTGGCGCCTGGTGCTGAAGTATCCACGATTCTCGAGTTACTCGCTCGCGGTCTGGAAATTGCCTCGGAACGCAAAGTGCGTGCCCCGGTTGCAGCGCCCATCATCACTACACCCGTGCATGTCGACTCCGGCCCCATCAACAAGCGGCGCATCATCACCATCGTGTCGCCAAAGGGTGGCGTGGGCAAGACCCTGGTGGCTGTGAACCTGGCGTGTGCGCTAGGCGCGGTTCATCGCAGCGAAGTGGCATTGGTCGATCTCGATCTGCAATTCGGTGATGTCGGCGCTTCGATGCATGTTGCACCGGAGCACACCACCACAGACGCTGCGCGCGGTGTGGCCAGTAACGAGGCCTCCCTCATCAAGGTGTTTCTCTCCAACCATGACGCAGGCGTCTTCGTGCTGTGTTCGCCCGATGACCCAGCCGATGCTGACGACATCTCCTACGAGCAATCAGTGGCCATCGTGCGCCAACTCAGTACCGGGTTTCCGTTCGTGGTGGTTGACACCGCTGCCGGTCTTGATGCTCACGCCCTCTCAGTGGCCGAAGCATCAACCGATTTGGTGTTCCTGTCATCGGTGGATGTGGCCAGCGTTCGAAGTCTGCGCAAGACGCTTGATGCCTTTGATCGCCTCGGTATGAAAACGCAGCGCCGCCATTTGATCATCAACCGCAGTGACACCCCCGGTGGCGCCCGGCCCGAAGATGTGGAGACGGCCCTCGACATGCAGGCCATCTGCACCATTCCCACCGACCGCAGCGTGTTGGCCACGGTCAATCAGGGGAGCCCCATCACCTACGCAGATCCCAAGTCGCCGTTGGCTCGGAAGTTCATCACGTTGGCCGAACAGTTCACCGAGGTGCCCAGTCAGGCCACCGGATCGTCGAAACCGGGTCTCTCCCGGCCATGGAGGAAGTCGCGATGAAACTCGGTCAACGTCTGAAGGCCCAGAACGATCCGCTTGACCCGGACAACCCCGCACCGCTTCGCCCCCTCACGCCTAACGCAGCAACCCCGACAGCGCCGGCGCCGGCGACCGCTGCATTACCCGCAGTGGGCTCGTGGATGCCCAATGCGCAGCCCGGACACGACGCTGCCACGGTGCACAACGCCCCGATGGACGACCGTGGTA
>JAYVGK010000117.1:0-9107 GCA_043772215.1 Acidimicrobiales bacterium
TGCAGCTTCCGGTGGAGGCGTCGCTCACCCGCCTGGGATCACAGCATCAAACGGGGCGGTCGCGCTCCCAGCGACTGCGCCATGGGGATTTGTTCCAACCCATGCCCCGAATGGTCCACCAGGGCCCGGTGTTGCTGGTGGACGACGTGTGCACCACCGGCGCTACCATCAGCGCCGCCGCTTGGGCTCTACGCAGCACCGGTATCAGCGTGGTCCATGCATTGGTAGCGGCTCGAACACCATGAACTGCAAATCTCATGAATATGGACGAAAGATGAACGCAACCTCGCATCAAGTACACACGCGCCGTCCGAGGTGTCCTACCATGCAATATGGGTGCTGCCCAGGTCTGTGGTTGTAAACCGATGCCAGTCGCGGGCAAAACGGTCCACGTAAGGCAACTCATGGTTGCTGAGCATGGTGCGGCTTAGATGTCAGTCCTGCCCGTTCGAGCGTCCCCGATTCCCGGGGCCGAGTGGAGAAGGGGGAAAGTCTTGGTCATGTGCGGTTCGTCGGACCCCTCCGGGTCACCGAAATCGCGACCAGGGTCACCTCCTCAGCAGGCGAGTGTGGGGCAAAAGACCAGGTCAGCTGGGCAGCATTCCACCATCCGGCGGCTCGGCGCAGAAGAGCGTCGAACTCAAGTGGCGCCGATATTCGCCCGATGGGGCCGTTGCAGTCCGTTTACCGGGTCGGCAACCGCCGGCCCGCAACCCGGCATCTTGTGATGCCGTGATCGGAGGAACACATCGTGCACGTCTCGATTCGAGCCCGCCTCGTTGAGGTGGACCAACCGCTGAAGGACCTCACCCGGGAGAAGATCTCCAAGCTCTCTCGATTTCTCACCGGCATGGATTTTGCGGAGGTCTGTTTCAGTGAAGAGCGCAATCCCCGTATCGCCACCAATGAGGTGTGCGAGGTCACTCTCACCGGACATGGCCACTTTGTCCGGGCCAAGTCGTCGGCGGCCAGCGCCCAAGCGGCCATGGACCTCGTGGTGGACAAGTTGGAGCATCAATTGGTGCGCTTGAAGGGGAAGCTCGACGGACAGAAACACGGTGGTCCCAAGCGGGGTCACAATCATCACGTGGGCCTGCATGTGACCCCCACGAACGGCACTGCCACCGCCGTACTCGATGAGGTGATGGCACCTGCTCCGGCGGCGGTCAGCGATCTCAACGAGGCGCATGTGGTGAAGGTCAAGCAGTTCGTGGTGGTGGCCATGACGGTGGAGGATGCGGCGCTTCAGATGGACTTGTTGCAGCACGACTTTTACCTGTTCACCAATTGTGAAACGCAGCGCTCGGCGGTCATCTACCGACGAGACGACGGTCATCTGGGTCTCATCGACGCGGCCTGAGTCTTCGTCGTGATGTAGGAGCAGTGAAGACGCCGAGTACGCAAGCGCAGCGGACGAGGGCAGGCCGACGTCTGAGTCGATTCCGGGCCGATCCCGCACTGGTCACATCCGGTTCGGCCCGGGAGCCGAACCCCCACCGGTAGACTGCCCTTATGTCGATTTTTCGTCGAGTGTTGCGCGCCGGTGAGGGCAAGAAGGTGCGCGCCCTCCAAGACCTCGTGCCAGACATCACCGCTCTCGAGCCGCAGATACAGGCGTTGTCCGATGAGGCCCTCCAAGCCAAGACCGGAGAGTTCAAGCAGCGTCTGGCCAACGGTGCCCCACTCGATGATCTGCTCATCGAGTCGTTTGCAGTCGTGCGCGAAACGTCGAAGCGCGTCATTGGCCAGCGCCACTACGACGTTCAGTTGATGGGTGGGGCGGCGCTGCATTTCGGTTGGATTGCCGAGATGAAGACGGGCGAAGGCAAAACGCTGGTGTCCACCCTGCCCATGTATCTCAATGCCCTCACCGGGCGCGGGGTACATCTGGTGACGGTCAATGATTACCTGGCCAAGCGCGACGCCGAGTGGATGGGTCAAATACATCGTTGGTTGGGCCTGAGCGTGGGCATCGTGATCCCGGACCTGGGTGATAGCGCCTACAAGCGTGCCGCCTATGCATCCGATATCACCTACTCCACAAACTCGGAACTGGGGTTCGATTTCCTACGCGACAACATGGCCATGTCACTTGAAGAGCGGGTCCAGCGCGACCACTACTTCGCCATTGTGGATGAGGTGGATTCCATCCTCATCGACGAGGCCCGGACCCCGCACATCATCAGCGGTCGAGTAGCCGACGCAGCCAAGTTGTATGTGCAGTTCTCGGCCATCGTGCGCTCGCTGGTCCGCGATGTGGACTACGACGTGGATGAGGAGAAAAAGCAGGTTTCGCCCACCGAGTCGGGTATCGACAAGGTGGAGGCGGCACTTGGTGTGGAGAACATCTACGACGATCCTCAGGCCGATTTCGTTCATCACCTGAATGCATCGCTGCGGGCCAAAGAGCTGTACAAGCGCGACGTCGACTACCTCATTGCAGATGGCGAAGTCAAGATCGTCGACGAGTTCACCGGTCGCATTCTTGAAGGTCGGCGCTGGAGTGAGGGCTTGCATCAGGCGGTAGAGGCCAAGGAGCGGGTGAAGATCAAAGAGGAGAATCAAACTCTCGCCACCACCACCTTGCAGAACTACTTCCGTCTGTACGAGAAGTTGGCGGGCATGACCGGCACCGCCGAAACCGAAGCCGGGGAGTTCCACTCCACCTACGGGCTGTCCGTGGTGCCCATCCCCACTCATAGGCCAATGGTCCGCAACGACCAGGCCGACCTCATCTACAAAACCGAGATTGCCAAGTTCGATGCGGTGGTGGAAGACCTGGTGGAGCGCAATGCCACCGGCCAACCCGTACTGGTGGGCACGGTATCGGTGGAGAAGAGCGAGTATCTCAGCTCCCTGTTGGAAAAGCGCGGCATCGCCCACGCTGTGCTCAACGCCAAGCAGCATGCCCAAGAGGCCCAGATCGTGGCCCAGGCCGGTCGGCTGGGATCCATCACCGTGGCCACCAACATGGCCGGTCGTGGAGTGGACATCCTGCTGGGTGGCAATGCCGAGGGGTTGGCTCGTAAAGAACTGGTGGGCCGGGGTATCAACGCCGAATTGGTGGACCTGGATCCGGGCGACCCTGGGGTGTTCTCGTTCTTGGAGGCCAACCCGGAGATGGCCGCCACCCGTCGTGATGCCGTAGAACAGTTCACGGCGTTGAAGACCAAGTTCGAAGCTGAGTGCAAAGTGGAGGGCGACTCGGTACGAAACCTCGGTGGCCTCTATGTATTGGCCACCGAACGACACGAGAGTCGCCGTATCGACAACCAGTTGCGGGGCCGCGCTGGCCGTCAGGGTGACCCGGGCGAAAGCCGCTTCTTTCT
This sequence comes from Acidimicrobiales bacterium, assembly GCA_043772215.1. Taxonomy (GTDB): domain Bacteria; phylum Actinomycetota; class Acidimicrobiia; order Acidimicrobiales; family JANYDT01; genus JANYHQ01. The sequence goes on from JAYVGK010000117.1 coordinate 3,330, forward strand.
CAGCCTCGATGATGAGTTGATGCGCATCTTTGCCACTGGCGCCATGAACTGGGTCATGGGCAAGGCCTTGCCTGACGATGTGCCCATCGAAGCCAAGATGGTCACCAAAGCCATCGAGCGGGCCCAGAACACCGTAGAAGCCCGCAATGCTGAAATCCGCCAGAACGTGCTCAAGTACGACGAGGTGATGAACGCCCAGCGCAAGGTGATCTACGCCAAGCGCGATCGCGTGCTCACCGGGGGCGATCTGCGCGACACCCTCGACGAGAACCTGCATGTGGCGCTGGATCGCATCGTGGCAGTGCACTGTGAGGGTGACTACGCCGAGACGTGGCGGCTCGACACGCTGTTGGCCGATATACAGGGTTTGTATCCCAGCAAGTTCAGTGTTGAGGACCTGCAGCAGGCCGCCAGTCGTCAACAACTCCTCACCTCGCTCATCGATGAGGCTCAAGACCACTATGTGACCAAGGAGGCCGAGTTCGGCCCCGAGGTGATGCGTGATGTGGAGCGAAACATCTACATGTCAATCATCGATCAGCGTTGGCGCGAGCATTTGGCGGAGATGGACTACCTGCAGGAGGGGATTGGACTGCGGGCCATGGGCCAGAAAGATCCATTGGTGGAGTGGCAGCGTGAAGGGTTCGAGCATTTCGGTCACATGGTGAATGCCATAGACGAAGATTTTGTGCGTTATGCCATGCACGCTGAAGTTGTCATCGAGCAACCCGATGCGCCGGACATCCGTGATTTGCAGTACTCATCGGCCGAAGACGGTACGCCAGACAATCTTGCCAGTTTGGTAGGCCAAGACATGGGTGCGCTGTTCGCAGCCCAGGGCGGTGTTGATGGTCTCGATGACGACGATGACGACGCACCGTTGGTGTCTCGTGCGCCCGGCATCAGTGAGGCCACGCAGCAGCCCATTGTGAAGTCGGCCATCGAAAAACTCGGTCGTAATGACGTGTGTTACTGCGGCAGTGGCAAAAAGTTCAAGAACTGCCACGGCCGCTGAACCCGGTCGAGAACCAAGAGAGAAACGCGGAAGTCCATGTCGCTGCGCGACCATATCGATGCCTTGGCAGCTGAACGTGTCCGCTTGGCCGAGGCGGAGTCGTACCTAGGGCTCGAGCGGCTCAAGGAGGAGCACACGCGCCTTGAAGTGGAGTTGGGGCGACCCGACCTGTGGGACGACGCAGAGTTGGGCCGCAAAGTGGGCGCCGAGTATGCCAAGGTCAAAGATGACCTGGACACGCTGACCGAATTGCGACGCCAGGTCGATGACGTGGACACCCTCCTGGAGATGGGCGCCGAGGAAGAGGACGAGTCGCTGGAAGCCGAGATCGTGGCCACCCTGGCCACCATGCGGGCCACGCTGGACAACCTGGAATTACGCAGCTTGTTCACCGGTGACTACGACGAAGGCGATGCCATCTTTGAAATCCATTCCGGAGCCGGTGGCGTGGATGCGCAGGACTGGGCCGAGATGATGCTGCGTATGTACACGCGTTGGGCGGAGCGGCGGGGCTTCGAACTGGAGGTGGAGGATGTGCTGGCCGGCAACGAAGCGGGTATCAACACGGCCGTTCTCATCATCAAAGGTAGGTACGCATACGGACTGTTGTCGGCCGAGCGGGGCACGCATCGTCTGGTGCGTATCTCACCGTTCGACTCCCAAGCCCGACGCCAAACCAGTTTCGCTGGCGTTTCGGTGACCCCAGTGATCGAAGACGCCACATCCAAGGTAAACATCGAGGACAAGGACTTGCGGGTGGATGTGTATCGCTCCAGCGGTGCGGGCGGGCAGCACATCAACACCACCGACTCTGCCGTACGCATCACGCATATGCCCAGTGGCATCGTGGTGAGCTGCCAGGTGGGTCGTAGTCAGATCCAAAACCGAGCGCAGGCCATGGAAATGCTGGCCGCTAAACTTATCGAGCGTCAGCGTGAAGAACGTGAGGCCAAGTTGGCCAACATCACGGGCCCCCAAACCGAAGCAGCGTGGGGCAACCAGATTCGTAACTACGTCTTGGCTCCCTACCAATTGGTGAAAGATCTCCGTACGGACCTGGAAAGCGGCAGCCCACAAGCAGTACTCGACGGTGAGTTGGACCCGTTCATGGAGGCCTGGCTGCGATGGCGGCGGACCGAAGTCTGAGCGGCCCGAAGTGGCGGCCGGTGAGTTGGGATGGCCGATTCGCCGGATTCACGCATGTACCCTTTCCCGGTCGCATGCACCTGCCACGCCTCACTCTGGAAGGGCTCTGCCGCCAACACTTCTCATGATCCGCCTGCAGAACGTCACCAAGGTCTACAAGAACCAGGTCACTGCCCTTCGAGGGATCTCTGCGGAGATCACGAAGGGTGAATTTGTGTTTCTCGTGGGATCATCGGGTTCGGGGAAGAGCACCTTCATGCGGCTGTTGCTGAAGGAGGAGTTGCCCACGGAAGGCGAAATCTGGGTGGCAGGCAAGAACATCGGTGAGTTGGTGGCGTCCAAGGTGCCGTTCTTGCGTCGCAACATCGGGTGCATTTTTCAAGACTTCAAACTGCTGCCCAACAAAACCGTCGCCGAGAATGTGGCTTTCGCCCTCGAAGTCATCGGTCGGCCCAAGTCGGTCATCGACTCGCAGGTGCCCCAGATCTTGGATCTCGTGGGTCTCACCAAGAAGACCGATGCCTTTCCCAGTGAATTGTCCGGCGGTGAGCAACAGCGGGTGTCCATCGCCCGTGCCTTCATCAATCGGCCTCTGATCCTGCTGGCCGACGAACCCACCGGCAACCTTGATCCCAATACCAGTGTGGGCATCATGCGGCTGCTGGATCGCATCAACAAAACCGGTACCACGGTGCTCATGGCCACCCATGATCAGGGCATCGTGGACTCCATGCGGCGCAGGGTCATCGAACTCGATCGCGGCACGATGGTGCGCGATCAGGCTCGTGGCGTCTACGGAACGCTGGACTGACGGGGACTGGACGAGTTCATGGCAATACGCGTCGGTTACGTGGTGAAAGAGAGCGTTTCCAACCTTCGCCGTAACGTCCTCATGACGGTCACGGCACTCCTCACCGTCACCATTTCGCTGGGCATCGTGGGCGCAGCACTGCTTCTGCGCCAAGGGATGGACAACTACACCATCCAGTTCCGCAGCGGTATCCAACTCAACGTCTATATGAAGCCTGAGGCCACCGCTGATCAACTCGCTGCGGTGCGCCGTGAGGTGGATCAGCTCAAAGAATCGGGTCAGGTCAAGAGCTACACATTTGTGGACAAGCAGGCCGCCTTTGCCGAAATCAAAGTGCTGTTCAGCAACGATCCGGAGAGCCGCGACCTGTTCACCAGTGCCGATCAAGCGCCGCCGTCGTTTCGATTGACGCCCAAGGTGGCCGAAACCATCGACACCCTGGGCCAGCGATTCCAAAAGCGTGAAGGTGTACTGCAGGTACGCAGCAATGAGGCCATCAAAACCCTGCTGCGCATCACCAAGGTCATCCAGTACACCTTGCTGGGCGTGGCTCTCGCGCTGCTGGTAGCAGCGGTTCTGCTCATCCTCAACACCATTCAATTGGCCATCTTCAGTCGGCGACGGGAGGTGGCAGTGATGAAGTTGGTGGGGGCCACTAACTGGTTCATCAGGCTGCCGTTCATGCTGGAGGGTTTACTCCAAGGCTTGTTCGGGGCGTTGGTGGCGTTTGCCGTGCTGTACGTGGGCAGCGACCGGATCCAGAGCGCCATCCGGAATTCACCGGCGGGGCTGTTCAAGCAGTTCTCGGTCAGCAGCGGCCAGATCATGGGCACCGGTTTGTTCATCCTGCTGGTGGGGGCTCTCGTGGGGGCCGTTGGCTCAGCGCTGGCCGTGAGCCGCTTCTTGGACGTCTGAGTTCACAGTGTGTTTGATGCTTGGGTTTGCCGCAGTGGACTGGTTCAAGGATCTGTTCGACTCGCTCAACAGTTATTCCAATTCGCCGTGGCTGCCGTTGTTGGTGTTCGTCTTTGCCTTTGCTGACTCCCTCATCCCGATCGTGCCCAGTGAAACCATTGTCATCATCGGGGGCGTGGCTGCCGGCCAGGGTGATCAGCAGTTGGCGGTGGTCATGGCCGCAGCGTTCGCGGGGGCGTTCCTGGGGGACAATGCTGCCTACCAACTGGGCTCGTCGGCATCGGGTTTTCTCACGCGAACGTTGTTCCGGGGTCCGGGGGGGGCCAAACGTCTGGAAACGGCGGCCAAGCACATCCGCAAGCGTGGCGGCATGCTGCTGGTCACCGCCCGTTTCATCCCTGGCGGGCGCACCGCAGTCACCGTCAGCTCGGGCATCACCCGTCAACCCCGCCGCTGGTTTTCTTCCTGGGTGACCCTAGCTGCCGCCATCTGGGCGGTGTATGCGTCGTTGCTGGGTTACATCGGCGGTAGGACTTTTCAGGACAATCATGCCAGGGCATTCCTGTTTGCCTTTGTGGTGGCGATTTCGGCCACTGGCCTCATCGAGTTGGTGCGCTGGTTACGACACCGCCACGATCCCCCCGGGTCCGGCGAGGTCGGTACCCCGAGCACGGAAGCCAAAGCGGACGAGCAGGGGTCCCTGTAGGGGTCACCAGGGCAACCGGCGTGAGGAATCCTCCAAAGTTTCGGGACCAATGTGGCCATTCGTGATCTGCGCAGGCTGCGGACGGTGGAGAATGGAACAATGCTTCGCCACACGTGGACCCGGCCATGAACCTCGACCTGGCACACCTCAATGATCCCGATGTCCGTAAGGCCATGACCGATGAGTTGCAGGCCGATATTGACGGCGAGCGCTTATTCATCAGCCCGCGGGTGTCCCCGCTGCGACTGAAGGAGTACGGCGCGGCGCTGCGTATCGCAGTGGAGGAGGGCAACGACGAAGCGTTCGCCGCCAAGTTGGCCGCTGGCATGCTGCGTACTCGTGAAACCATTCGGCGCAAGGGCCTTCCCGTGGAGCGGCCCATGCCCAAAGATGCCCCCCGGGCTTTGGCCGAAGAAGAGGTCCACCGTTTTTATCTGCGCGGCCTGGCAGTGCATGCACTGGCTACCGATAACAAGGACCTGGAGATCTACCGGGCCAAGATCAAGCCGGTATCCAAGTCCAAGGCCAAGGCCCTTGAGGCCACCCCACCGGCGGCGTTGGCGAAAACGCAGATCCCCGCCCGCCGGTTGCTCGACGACCTGCGTTTCAACACTCCTGCCCAGGTGGCGTTGGGTGCCACGCCTGAGGCCGATGGACTCAGCGCCCGGATCCCGGTGCCGGTGGAAGCTACCAGGGAAACGCCCACCGAATCGGCTGTTGAATCGATCGTCATGGCTGAAGTTGTAAAAGTCGACGCCGTTGAAGAGGCACCAGCCGAGGCCGAAGTCGTCAGCTAGCAGCGTCGCTGGCGCCAGGTCTGGTGGACCCTCGACGGCCCTAGTAGATCTCCACCAGGCCAGCAGCGCCCATGCCGCCGCCGATGCACATGGTGACGACGCCCCACTTGGCGCCGCGGCGCTTGCCCTCCTGCAGGATATGGCCGGCGCAACGCGTGCCGGTCATACCGAAGGGATGACCAATGGCGATGGATCCGCCGTTGACGTTGTACTTGGCGGGATCGATGCCCAACTTGTCACGGGCGTACAGACATTGGCTGGCAAATGCCTCGTTCAACTCCCACAGATCAATATCGTCCACAGTGAGGCCATGACGGGCCAAGAGTCGCGGCACGGCAAACACCGGGCCAATCCCCATCTCGTCGGGCTCGCAACCAGCCACGGCCCA
>JAYVGK010000118.1:0-3903 GCA_043772215.1 Acidimicrobiales bacterium
TAGCTGATCACCGGGTCTATGTAGTCGGAGAAGCTCACCTTGGAAACGTCGCCAACGGGCTTAAACACACCGCTGTCGGCAGCTAACTGACTGCTGACACCTTCGACCTGCACCAGCGCCGGAGGGTTTCCCTGCCGAGCAGACAGGATGGTTGCTTGCAAAACTTGGTTCGAATCACCCTTGAACACCGGGACAACTTCAGTGTCGGGATGGAGTTTGTTGTAGTCGGCGGCCCGATCAGCAATCCATCCACTGCGCTTGGCGTCACCAAAGGTATGCCAGAACTCCACTTTGGTGGCCGCTGACGCCGGCATCGCAGAAACCAGGCCGGAAGTGAGTAACGCCAACAACAGGCCCATTATGGCGATGGCGGCCCCCCGGACCGATGGTGCATCACGGCCAAACGCCGATGACGATCGTTGTGCTGTGACGACAGAATTCATCAGTTTCTCCACGGACTCTGGGCGACCATTTCACTGGCCGGTGCGCTGAAAGACGAACCGCTACCCTACAAACGGCGAATGAAACATGGATAATCGTCAACTTGTTGCTAGGTGGATTGACCCGGTTTATGGCTGACGTGTACGGCTCATCTCTGAACGTGTCCCAACGTTCCCGCTAATCTGTAATGAGGGGTCAGGCGTGGTGATCCAGGACGCCGCAGCTGCGGATGGAAGCAGGGGGTAGTGCAGACGAGGGCAATGACCGAGGAGTTGTATTGGGACTCGACCGGATGGCAACCCATTCAGGGCAGTTCACCACTTGGCACCTATTGATTCCCGGATACGCCAAACACTCAGACAGACTGGGTTGTGGACCGCATGGCTTGGTGATTTGTAAGTTCTTCCGCTTGGTCGTGAGCCTGATCTGATCTGGCGCCGGGACCTCCACCAGAACCTCTGGCCCGGGTCGATGGCAGTCGGCAGAGGGGCGTTGGTAGCGACTGGGCAGAGCAGCCGCTTGTTCCGTCTCGATCCGGCAACCGGAGAAACGCTGTAGAACCATCGATCCAAATTGCGTACGGAAGGCCGTCGACTTTTCTTGCTGGGCTCGTTCTGGTCCGTTCTCACTCCGGCACGTGACACTCACGATGTGGGCGGCTCTGCTTGGAAGGCAAGGGCAGTGGTCGATCAGATGTGCCCGGGACGGGACTCGAACCCGTACGGCCCTTTCGGGCCCGAGGGGTTTAAGCCCTCTGCGTCTGCCATTTCGCCACCCGGGCTCAACGGGCGCAGGTTACGCCGCCGGGTCGAGGGAGGCAGGACCAAATCCGGCGGCCCGCAGCAGGTCCTCCTCGTGGATCCCGGCCCCCGGATTGACCGCCAGGATGCCCGCCACCACGTCGGCAGCCACGCTGTAAAGCGTGCGGCCGGTATAGGGCACGAGCACCGTGGGGGGACCGTGAGGATGGCGGCGCACGGCCCGGACGCCCGTGCCCCCGGGCGGCGACCGAAAGCCGGGAACCACCAGTCCGAGCTGCCGGGCGCGTTGCGACACGGCAACGGCCACCTGGCCAAAGCCAAACATCGTGGACTGCGACCTAAGGCTGAGCTGGTCCGCTGAGGCGGTACTTCCTTCCATGCCTCACAGTCTCACTCACCCCCTATGACAGAAACCCGTGCACCGCAGTCAGCCGCCGTAGGCTGCACACCATGAGTGACCTCGACGATCGGTCAGGTGGACGGCGCAAGGGTCTCTTCCGACGCAATCGAGCGGACGAGTTCACCCCTGAAGCGCCTTGGGAACCCGGCCAATGGGACCAAAGCGCAGACGAACAACCCATGGAAGGCACCGCCCCGTCCAGCGTTGGTAGACGCCGGACGTCGGCCGACATGTTCGCTCAGCGTGACAAGGGGTGGACAGAATCATGGGGCGACGACGCCTGGGACGACGAGTGGCGAGACCCTGCGTTTCGTCGCGTCTCCATTCCCGCAGCAGCCAATCCCGGCCCCGCCGAAGTGGATGCGTGGCTCCAAGACGATGCCCAGGGTTGGTCTGACTCCACCCGTGAAACGGCCCATCGATGGGGTGGATCTGATGGCAGTGTCGCCAAACCGGGGACCAACTGGGAAGTGGAGCCCGCCGTGGCAGAGTCCGCAGCGGCCCTCCCTCCCCGCATCACCAGCTCCATCGTGGCCCGTCCCCAAACAAACCTGGCCGTATCCGATGATCCCGTAGAACGTGCCCTTGCCACCGTCGAACATCAATCCATCGACCTCACCGACCACCCCGACGGCTGGCCCAATGATCAGGCCAAGGTGACCGAGGCTGCGGTGCCCAAGGCGATGTTCGAGCCGGCTATCCAGGTTGGCGAAGTCCAAGCTGGCGTTGAGTCGGCCGAAATAGTTCCGTCGGCCGTGCGATTCGATCCGAAACCCGCTCCCCTCCCCCAGCCCCGAAGTCGGTTCCGTCGCACGAGATCTGCCGAAGTCCCGGAGCCGGAGTCAGCTGAAGTCCTCGACAACTCCGAGGGACTGGTTTCGCTGGTTGTGCCACACGACGGCGACGGTGTGTCGGACGGTGTGTCCCACATGGCCGCCACAGATACCTGGGAAGACGCCACCGGCCCCATCGTCACGTCGGATTCGGCCCACTTGACACCGGCGCAATCGGAGCCGGACCACCGAATCGGAGTCGTCGTGGAGGATGCCTCGCTGGATGCCGTTGCGGAAGAATTCGGCCCCGTTGCACAGCCGTGGGAGGCCGCTGCGGCACGGGAAATGGGAGATGAGTCCTCTCCCGAACCGCCATCCGGGATTACGCAGAGGCGCACCAACCGTAAAGAGGTGGCGTTCAGTGACCGAGCCACCTGGATTGGGGCCGGTGTGGCCATCCTGGCCAGTCTCAACTTGATACTCAACGTTGCATCGGGCATGCGCGCTGCCGATCCCGATGGATCGTCGTTGAGCATTTTCACCCGCATCGGTCGTGGCATGGCCGATTTGGGGATCACCCAGGGGGCGTTGCTGGTGTTGGCTGTGGTGCTCATTTCGTTGCCGTCGCTGATCGACTCACGTGGCGCCCAACGCTACGACGGCCGGGTGGCCACCGGTCTCGGACTCACCCTTGGCGGTGCGGTGGTGGGTATCTTCGGGGCGCTCCTCGCCTGGAGTGCGCAACGTCATATGGCGGCGTTGGCCGGCACCTCTGGTGGCGCCACCAACTTGCGATTGCTGGCCGAGATGGTGGTGACTGCGGGGCTGTGCCTGGTGGCGTTCGCCGCTGCGTTACGGGCGCTGCGCTCTATCCACGACTGAAACTTCAGCGCACCCAGGTGTCCAGCAACTCGATGTGACGCTCGCGCCATTCCTCGGCAGTGATGGCATAGCGGACGTGGTCTTCCCACTGCCCATTGATCTCCAGATAACGCTGGGCGACGCCTTCGTTGCGCAGTGCCAACTTGTCCGCCACCCGTCGTGATGCCTCGTTGCGCGGAATGATCGATACCTGTAGCCGGTGCAGGGCCAAATCCTCGAAGCCGAACCGGGCCACCACCACCACTGCTTCGGGTGTGAAACCCTGCCCGGCCATGGCCTGATCCATCCAGTACCCCACATAGGCATTCTGGAAAGCACCTCGCTGGATGGACCCGAGGTTCACCTCGCCGCAGAAGCGGTCATCCACAAACACGCCGAAGCGGTACGCCGAACCCATTGCCCGTTCTCGGTCGGCGGCCTCACATCGTGCTTCGAAGGCCCGCCGGTTTTCCACGATGTCGGGTTGACCGATGGGACGACGGGCCTCCCATGGCAACAGCCATGATGCGCACCGCCGCCGTACTTCCTGCCAGGCCACGAAGTCCCCCGCCATCAGCGGACGCAGGAGCACACGGCGTCCCCGCAATTGGGGCCCAACGGCGCCCGCCACCAACTTGTCAGCGAGACTCCAGCGGCGGCGACCTTC
>JAYVGK010000119.1:0-4253 GCA_043772215.1 Acidimicrobiales bacterium
CTCATCGGCATCGGCTACAACACGCCCATCCACTACGCACCGGACCCCGGACAGAACGCGTTGCAGTTGTTCCACAACGACTTGTGTATGGCGGGGGGCGCCTACCAAAACGGTACCTGGGTGGTGGGGGTGGCCAAGGGGGGCACCGAGGAGGGCGTGGAGTCCCTGGCCCAATCGGCCATCTTCGCCCCCAGCGGGCAGGTGGTGGCCAGGGCGTTGAGCACCGGTGATGAATTGCTGGTGGCGGCCTGTGATCTGGACTTGTGCAACAAGTTCAAGCACACGCTGTTCCAGATGGAACGCTACCGCGAGCCGCAGCATTACTCCATCATCACGGCCCAAAAAGGTGTGGTGGAGCCCCCGGCACTGCCCGATGGTCACCCCTGGGGCCAGCTGTAACGCGATAGCCACACCTTGGCCCTGTTCAGCTGGCCTTAACATTTCGTAAAGTAGGACCATGGAGCAGCCACGCACCACCTATGCCACCGATACGGACAGGGTGGAACTCACCGTCAATGGTGAGGCCACCACCGTCAGCAGTCGTCATCCCCACCTCCTGGCCGCACTACGCGAGGAGTTGGGCATCATCTCGCCCAAGGACGGCTGCTCACCGCAGGGCCAGTGCGGTTGTTGCACGGTGATGATCGATGGCAAGGCGTCCATCACCTGCCAGATGACTGTGGCCAAGGCGGCCGGCAAGTCCGTCACCACCATCGAGGGTATGGATCAAGGTGAGGTGCAGCGCTACGCCGATACCTTCGCTGCCTGCGGTGCATTGCAGTGCGGGTTCTGTACCCCAGGCATCGTGGTGCGGGCCAAGGCCCAGATCGACAAGAAAGGCGCTGCGCTCACGCGTGAGGAAATGGCCCGTCACCTCGGTGGTCATCTGTGCCGCTGCACCGGCTACGTGAAAATCCTGGACGCCATCGAGGCATTGGCCCAAGGCGAACATCGCATCCCGGCCGAGAACGGTGGCATCGGCAGCAGTGGGGTCAAGTACGAGGGCGTGGATTTGGCGGTGGGTCGCCGGCCGTACATCGACGATCTGGTGGAGACGGGCATGGCGCACGGGGCGTTGGTTCTGACCGCTCATGCCCGCGCCGACATCCTGGGCATCCACACCTCGGCGGCGGCGGCGGTACCCGGAGTGGTTCGGGTGTTCACCGCAGCTGACGTGCCCGGCGCGCTCAAGACCGGGCTCATCCACAAAGACTGGCCGCTGATGATCCCCGTCGGTGGGCGTACCAGTTACATGGGCGATGTTTTGGCTGTGGTAGTGGCTGAGGATCGTGAAACGGCTCGTCGCGCCGCCGATCTGGTGAGCATCGACTATCGCCCCTTGCGCCCCATCACCGATGCCGTGGCTGCGTTGGAAGATCCAGAGCATGCCGTATGGGGGTTGGAGGGCAACATCTTGTCCACCACCAAGTATCAGCGTGGGGACGTGGCTGCCGCCCTGGCCGCAAGCGCGCATACCATTACCGAAACCTTCCACACGCAGCGTATCGAGCAGGCGTTTCTGGAGCCCGAGTCCACGGTGGCGGTACCGTCCATCGGTATCGATGGTGATCTGCGCCTGCATGTGTACAGCGGCGGTCAGGGCGTATGGGACGACCGTGATTCCATTGCCGCCATCCTCGGTATCTCCAATGATCTGGTCACGGTCGAACTGGTGAGCAACGGCGGGGCGTTCGGTGGCAAGGAGGACCTGTCCAATCAGGGGCACGCGGCATTGGCGGCGTGGACACTGCAGCGACCTGTGAAGGTCACCAGTACACGCGAGCAGTCCTTGCTCATGCACTCCAAGCGTCACCCCATTCGTATGGAGTACCAGGTGGGATGCGATGCCAACGGCAAACTCACAGCACTCAGTGCACGCATGATTGGGGACTCGGGGCCGTACGCCAGTGTGGGTATGAAAGTGGTGGAGCGCGCCGCTGGCCACGCCAGCGGTCCGTATCACCTGCCCACCATTGATGTTTTGGCCTATGCGGTGCGTACCAACAACCCCAACTGCGGCGCCTTTCGCGGGTTCGGCGCCAACCAAGCCCAGTTCGCCATGGAGGGGGCCATGGACCGTCTGGCCGAGGCGGTGGGCATCACCGGCTGGGAGATGCGCAAGCGCAATGTCATCCACCCAGGTGAGGTGTGGGGTCCGGGGCAGATCATGGATGATGGCTGCGCCGGAGCCGAGGCCTGTCTCGACGCCGTCAAAGACGTATACGACCAGGCTCGGGCGGCCGGCAAAGCGGTGGGTGTGGGTCTCGGGTTGAAGAACTCGGGGTTGGGCAACGGGTTCAAGGAAGTGTCCAAGGCGGTGGTGCGGTTCCTCAACGATGAGGCCCACACAGTGGAGGTACGTCACTGCTGGACCGAGATGGGCCAGGGCATCCATACGGTGGCGTTACAGGTGGCAGTGGAGGAGTTGGGGATCCACCCGTCGCGCATACGCGTCATCGTGGACACCACTCGCGAGTTGGGGTTGGGTCAAACCACCGGCTCGCGTGGCACGTTGATGGGGGCGGGCTCGGTGATGCACGCATGCCGGGCGGCCATTGCTGATGGATGCCGCACCGAGGTCGACTACGAGGGTGAGTGGCGCATCGACTGGACCAACTCACTATCGGAGGGACTAGAGAATCCGGTGATCCATTCCGCCTTCGGCTACGCCGCCCAGGTGGTCATTGCCGACCCCAACACGGGCAAGGTGGAGCGGGTACTCGCCGCCCACGATGTGGGCCGGGCGGTGAACCCGCAATTGTGCGAGGGCCAAATCGAAGGCAGCGTCCATATGGGTTTGGGGTACGCCCTCACCGAGGATTTCCCCGCCGATTCACTCGGTGTGCCCACCAACATGACGCTACGTTCGCTGGGCATCATCCGCCCCAAGGACATGCCCGCAGTGGACACCATCTTGGTGGAGGTGCCCCAGCCCAATTCGCCCTACGGCGTGAAGGGTGTAGGAGAAATTGGCCTCGTACCCACCAGTGGTGCGGTGGCCGCTGCGCTGCATATGGTGGACGGAGTATGGCGAAACCGTCTCCCTATGGGCTTACCCGCCGACGACTAGCTCTCCGGGCGTCACGCTTGCATGGTGGCCAACACTTGCAGGAACCGCACCCCACCAGAGCGGATGTCTTGGCAGACGGAGTCGTCGTGCATCGTGGTGCTCGAGCGCCGGTTGAAGCAATACCCCATTTCCAGATAGGAATTATCGGGTATTGTGTCGCTCATGCCCGCCACGCTTCTCGCCACCCGTCCCCCACTGGCTGCGGTGGGAAGCGTCGCCTCCCTGGTTGATGTCACCAAGGTGTTCGGGAAGGGGCCCTCGGCCACCACGGCATTGGCACCGGTATCACTCAATGTCACCCCCGGTGAGTTCGTCACCATCGTGGGGGCGTCGGGATGTGGCAAGTCCACCATCTTGAACCTGCTGGCCCAGTTGGACCGCCCCACTTCAGGTGAGGTTTTCGTCCACGCCAGTCGTTCATTGATGTTCCAGGAAGCGGCGCTATATCCCTGGCTCACGGCCGCTGGCAATGTCGAGTTGGCGCTACGCCTGCGCAAGGTGGCATCCAAGGATCGCCGCCGCCGGGCGCTGGAGTTGTTGGCCCAGGTGCATCTGGCCGGATGGGCCGACAAACGCCCTCATGAACTGTCGGGTGGCATGCGCCAGCGGGTGGCACTGGCCCGATGTTTGGCATCGGACCCGGACCTGTTGTTGCTCGATGAGCCGTTTGGGGCGTTGGACACGGTGACCAAGAGCCTCCTCCAAGACGAACTGGTGGCATTGCGCCAGCGTCGCAATTTTGCTGCGGTGTTGGTGACCCATGATGTGAGCGAGGCAGTGCGCCTCGGTGACAGGGTCGTGGTGATGGGCGGACATCCGGGCCGTATCGTGGAAATTCGTGACCGCCACGATGGTGATCCGGTGGAAGCCGTAGCCGCCATCACGGAGCGACTGCGCAACGAAGTACGCCAGTACGAAACGGATCAGCGTGACTGGCTCACAGCATGACCATGATGCGTTCCCGGATTGTCTCCAGCGTGGCGCCCAAGGTGGTGGCGTTGGCCACCGTGTTTGGCTCGTGGCAAGCGCTGGTGTGGAGTGGGTGGAAGGAGCAGTACGTATTGCCCGCACCTGCCACCGTGTTCAAGGCGCTGGGCAAACTGGCCACCACGTCGGTGTTCTGGAGCGCCGTGGGCACCACGCTCCGCCGGGCACTGGTTGGTTATGGGGTGGCCATTATCAT
>JAYVGK010000120.1:0-3953 GCA_043772215.1 Acidimicrobiales bacterium
CTTTGGACCCGATGTTGACTATTGATCCACCATTTCCACCCAGGTGTGTAGACATGCGCTTCACCGCCTCTCGCGCACATACGAATGCCCCGGTGAGATTGACGGCCCAGGTTTTCTCCATGTCGACCACGGTGAGGTTTTCGAAGGGACCGTAGCCCGGAGCAATACCGGCGTTGTTGACAAGGCAGTCGATCCCGCTCCATTCCCGGTCCATGGTTTCGAAGACGCCGACCGCTTCGGCCTCAATCGATACATCGGCCCGGATGATAAGAGTGCGTACGTTCAGGCTCGCCAGCGATGCGCCGACCACCTCTGCGGCACCGGGATCGGATGCGTATGTAACGCATACGTCCCATCCGGCTTCGGCGGCTCGTAGCGCAGTGGCGGCGCCGATTCCTCGGGTTCCTCCCGTGATGAGCATGCGTGGCATAGCCGGAGCATAGGAGTCCAAACTCAGGGTGGGTTTCGGTCCACCCTCGCAATGATGCCATGAGGGAGGCCATTCGGAATGTGCCGATTCATACGGAAGGTGTGGTGAGTCATTTCACGATGAGGCCTGTCGCCACATCTTTGTCGACGGTGGGAACCTTTGGATCGTTGGAGGTCACGGATCATTCGGTAACCAACGGGAGGTTTGTTGAGGTCGCTAGTGGTCCACCGGGAGTCGTCGGCTTTGCCTCATAGGGCAACATCGGCGGGCGGGAGTACCGCAATGCGGTTCACATGTTGACTTCTGACATAGGTGCGCAGATCATTTTGCGAATGCATGACGCCGAGTCCGTTGGCGTCGAGCACACCAAGACCATGGCAAAGAAGGGGCGCGCCCCAGCCGGTCCGATCGCCCTGCGCAGCCATCCTCATCTGCTGATGGCGCTGCAGCAATCAGCGGGCAATCGAGGTGTTGCCCGACTGCTGCAACGTGCTCCGAATGCGTCGATGCCCGGGCCCAACCAGACCGTGGATCCGAAGATGTCAACCACGCCGCCGGGCGCCACGGGCCCCCCCGTGCCGGCGGAGGACATGAAGCTCATTCGAATACTCGACGTGGCCAAGAGCATCCAATTGCAGAAGATGCTCGAGTACATCCCACCACCAAAGTATCCCCCGACGGCTCCGACGATCGTCATCCCGGGAGTGACCCCGAAGCCAGCATCGACAGGCCCGGTAGTGACACTTGGCAACCAGCCCGCAGTGCCGCCGTTCGATCCGCTCAAATCGCCGTACTCCAAGACCGTCGACAGCGATGATGTGAAGCAGGAACTGGCCGAGGTCGACCTGAAAAGCTCCGATGATTTGCCCTTCTACTACGACCAATTCCGATCGCATTTTCAGACGCGCACCCGCACCATTGCTCTGTTCATGCTGGCGACCAACAAGGACATCGCCTTGAAGGAGTCAAACCGCTATGACAACAAGGCGGAGGCGGCGGGCTTGAAAAAGGCTGCGGGGGAGCTGGCCAAGGCCCAGGCGAAGATTTTCAGCCTGCAACCGCTGTTCGACAAGGACAAGACCAAGGACAAGCCGCTCGGCAAGGTGTTCATCGATGAGAGCCTCGCCGCCGTCAAGGAGCTGAATATTCTGAAGGCCGTTCACGGGTCGCAGTTCCCCCTGCTGCTGGCCGACGGTATCGACTTCGCCAAGGTGTCCTCCGCCGATGAGAAGGCGTTGAAGGGGATCGTCTCGGCGACCTCCAACCCTGTCGTCGAGAACATCAAGACGACGGAGCGCAACATCGAATCGGGGAAGCTCGACCCCATGAACCTCGACCCGGTCGTCGAGCAGACGAAGCGGAACTTCCAGGCCGGAGCCTCCTCCGAAGCGTCGGCCGAAGTTGACCGCATGCGCACCCAGCGGGCTCACCAGGCCAGCACCGAGGCACTCGGCCTCGGTGCGCTCACCATCGCCGTCGGGCTACTCGCAGCCGTGCCCACTGGTGGCCTCTCGCTGCTGGCCACACTTGGCGCAGTGGGTGCAGCGGGCCTCTCGGTGAAACAGTTCGCCGACTCTTTGGAGCAGTACAACATCGGGACAGCCGCTGCAGGTACGGCGATCAACTCGGCTGCCGTCATCTCCTCGGATGACCCGTCATTGCTCTGGTTGGCGGTGGATCTTGCCGGTGCAGTGATCGACGCCGGGGCGGCGTTGAAGGCGTTCCGGTCCATCGCTACTGCGGTGAAGACGGCCGGCACGGTGGGGGAGGCCGAGAAGGCGGTGCACGTCGCAATAGCTGAACTGGAGACATCGGGAAAGATCCATCCGAGCACTACGAGGCAGAAGACAGCGGCCACCGTGATGGAGGATCTGCGCAACCGCCGCCTGATCGGCAAGGACACCTCGAGCAAGTTGGGCCTCGCCGACAAGGACGCCAAGGCGACGTATTTCGTCGGCGTGAAACAGGTCATGTCCGACGCCAAGCTCGCCACGCCTCAGGCCAAGGCGACGGAGATCGTGAACCTGGTCAACAAGATGTTGACCGACCGGCATCTACCCACGTGTCATTTGGAGCTAGTGAGCGGCATGGCGGCCAACGGATCGTTCAACCCCAGGGATTGGCGCATCCGCATCTCCATTGATCAGCTGGAGAAGATGGGCGTCGAGCGTATGGCCAACACCATTTACCACGAGGCTAGGCACTCCGAGCAATGGGTGATGGTGGTGCGCTACAAGCACGATGTGCTGAACGTCCCGATCGATCAGATCGTGAAGGAGACGGGCATGGAGAAATCAGTCGTGGAGTCGATTGCCACTGCCAAACTCGGCCCTGCCGGCATCGATTACGACATGGGCAAGGCCATGATCGACAGCCGCGCCATGAAAACCCAGAAAGGGCTCAACGACGCCACGAAGACCTTCGAAGATGCCCGCAGCGCCCGGCTGGCACAGCAGAAGAAGCTCGGCGTGCCAGCCAAGGCCGACGTTGGGAAGGTAGCCGAGGCGGCACGCTCGGACACGGCACTGCAGAAGCTCGTCGATGACGAAGCGGTCGCTGCGGCCCTGCACGACAAGGCATACAAGGAGTATCTGGACGCGCAGCACGAGGTGGACGCCAGGATGCTGGGTGACACCGTCGGCGCCGCTCTCGCTCTGTCCCCAAAATAGTTCGAGTGGCTAAGCGAGGTGACCCGCACCGAAGGACGACACCGGCTGTCGTCATCCAACATCAACGCACAGTGGATCGAGGCAAAAGCCTGGGTGTGGACCAAGAGGGCTGACGCTGATTTTGGAGTGAGTCCTGAGTTCGGATACGACCTTGTGGGTGGGGTCGGATCTGCTGAACGCTTCACCGAGATCGGGCTGGTTGTTTGGCGGTCGATGGAGAGTCACCCAACAAATCGTGGCGGGTACAGAAAGGGTGATGACCGTTGCGCCAAGCGTTCGGATGCGCCTGGACTCGACCGCCCGGCGTGTGCACGCACGCCATCATGGTGTCGCATCCCTTCTCCGGCTAGGTGCTGCCGTGGGGATCAAGGCAACTTGAGACTCTGAGACTCGTGCTCTACGGCAACGCTCCAGCGTGCCCCTAGAAACCCCCGACACCAATCTGACCTCCCTCGTATCTCCTCTCGAAGGCTGCCACCGTGGTGCCTGGCACTAATTGATTGAGCAACCTCGTTGTGAGAACATTTGCCGACGTCCGTTGGCGAGCTTCTTGCCCACCGACCCGACGCTGAAGGTTTAATCCTTCACTTCCCTGCGACGCGAGTACGACGCAACCACAAGAGGGATTATCGATATGCAGATTGACACGACCCACGGGCCGGGGGGTTCTCGAATGCGGCTCACCGTTGCCGTCATCGCCGCTGTTGCCCTGACCACCGGAGCGACGGCAGCCTTGGCGGCCAATCCACGCGAGAACTGGCGTATGGGCGGGCAGAACACCGCCAACACCCGCAACAGCTCCAACGAGCACGAGATCAAGGTCAGCAACGTCGGCTCACTCCGGGTGAAGTGGA
>JAYVGK010000121.1:0-7187 GCA_043772215.1 Acidimicrobiales bacterium
GCCAGCAGGTCTTCGTGGAGCTCCATCCACACCGTGTGGTACGAGTCGATGATGGGTCGGGCAAACCACTCCACCAGACCGCTGCGGACCTTGTCCACGGCGGCTGAGAAACGGCCGTGGTAGGGATCGTACCGGGTGAGTCGACCGGACAGTTGCTCACATATGGGAGCTACCGCGTGATGAACCCCGGCCAAGCGATCGATCACCGCGGCGTCGTACTCGGGATCCTGGTGGTCGTTGAGCACGTTGGCCTCCAGATCGCATACCTGCCAGTCCGTACACACCCGCAGGAGCAGCCCGTTGAGGACGAGGAACTCCCGGTAGGCCTGGTCCACGTGCTGTTGAGCACCGGACGCTTCAACGTCGCGACGCACCAGTTGACGATAGGTATCGCGCCCCGTTGGCGTCAGCGCCCATCCACTGATCCGCCCCTCGCGACGTAGGCAGAGGCCCTCGGCGGCCAGGACGGTGAGCTCGGAAGTGGCGGCCCTGGGGGTGAGGCCGGTGAGGGCGGCCACCGCTTCGGCCTCGGCAAACCCTTTGAGCTTCAGGCCGTGCAAAGTGAGCATGCGGATGTCGGACTGATGTGCCATGGGGCACAACGCTAGCCACTCGTTCACCCTGCATTCACGTTTTGGTGCCTTCGGACGCCGTCTCGCTCCGAGAGGTCCCTCAGGTGATGACGCAAGCCCAATCGGGGCTGTGCGGTCGGATCTGGGCAAACACTCGCCGATTCCTTCAACTGTGGCGTTTGGCGTGCCGCGGTAGCGGATACCCGCCAACTGGACGCCACAGTCGGCTGCGAGCCGCCACACCTGACGGCGGAGTCGCAACCGGCGGTAGTCGGAGGGGGGCCGAGAACGCACTGAAGCGAAGCCCCCATGTAACGGCTGGGACCACTTGGAATGACCGCCGCCGCTCAAAGGTTAGGCCAACTATGTCCTACAACGACGCCCCTGACGGTTGGTGGAAGGAGTTCGTGGCGGCGATGCCAGCACGAACGGCAAAGTTGGCGGTAGTCCGAGCCGACGGGTCACCCCATGTGGCGCCGGTGTGGGTCGATCTCGACGGCGACCACATCGTGTTCATGACTTCGGCCGACACCATCAAAGGCAAAGCCATCTTGCGAGATCCCCGGGTGGCACTGTGCTGGGACGACGACGTGCCCCCATTCAGTTTCGTCACCGTAACTGGCACTGCGACCACCTCCACCGATCCCGCCGAGTTATTGCACTGGGGCACCCGGATCGGCGGTAGATACATGGGTGCCGAACAGGCCGATACCTACGGCCAGCGCAATGCCGTAATGCCCGAGATGGTCATACGGGTGACACCCAGAAACATCGTCGCCAAACAAGACATCACTGCTCCTCACGAATAACTCGGTTCAACACGAGTTGCAACACTGAGAGACCTCCCGCCACCGCTGCTGCCATCAGTAACAAGCCGTTGGACGCCGGTAGATGCAGGGCGTACAGGCGGGCGATGGGAACAATGGCGAACACCGCCACGAAGGACAGCGTGAGGATGACCAACAGCGCCGCCTCGCCACCATCGAGGGGTCGGATGAGGCGGTAGAGGACCCAAAATCCGCACACCGCCAACGCTATGGTGGCACCAGTGCGGGCCTCACGCAACGACGCTCCCACCAACCCCGAGCGCAGCAGCCAATACACGCCCATGGTGACCGCCGCCGCCCCACACCCGGTGGGCAATGAAAACTGAATCACCCGGCGTAGGTATCCGAGACGAAGTCGCTGCGAAGTAGGGCGGAAACCCAGGACAAAGGCCGGAACACCGACGGTGAGATCGGCGATCAATGACAGGTGACGAGGAAGAAATGGATACGCCTGTTGACTGAGTCCTGCGACTAAAGCAAACACGGTTGCGTACACAGTTTTGGTCACAAACAACGATGACACCCGCTCCATATTGGCAATCACCCTGCGTCCTTCCGCAACGACACCAGGGAGTAGGTCAAATCGGCCGTTGAGCAGCACCACATCGGCCACAGCCTTGGTAGCTGGTGTAGCGGTATCCATGGCAATGCCGATGTCGGCGGCCTTCACCGCCGGAATGTCGTTCACCCCATCGCCCGTCATGGCCACGGTGTGGCCAGCTTGCTGCAGGGCCATCACCAGTTCTCGCTTCTGTTCGGGAAGCACCCGCCCAAACACCGTATAGGCCTCCACGATGGTGGCCAGCGGTTGATCCACGTCACGCAGATCGATGAACTTGTCCGCACCGGGTAACCCCAGCTGCTGCGCCACCGCAGCCACGGTTTGGGCATTGTCGCCGGAGATGACTTTCACGACCACTCCTTCGTCGAGAAAGTAGCGCATCGTTTGGGCAGCGTCGGGTCGCAACTCCTCGTTCATGATGATGACACCCACCGGCTCCAACCCAGTGGGCAGTTGTGGTTCGGCTCCAAACTCGGTGCTGGTCCACGCCACCAGAAGTACTCTGCGCGCAGACGATGCCAGTTGGCTCAAACGCGACGCCGCTGCACTCGTGCGCTCCGGCCCAACCGCGTCCAGAATGATCTCCGGGGCGCCGATAATCCAGGTTCCGTGCCCTGTGAACGTGGTGCCGCTCCACTTCCGAGCGGACGAGAACGCCACAGACCGAATCACGTGCCAGTCAGGGGGCATACCCACTTCAGCGGCAATGAGCGTGAACATTGCCGTAGGGCTGGTTTCGTCGGCCAATTTCGCCAGAGCGGCCAAACCCTCGTGCAGGTCCACGCCAGCATTGCCGATCGGCTCGATGGCCTCCAGTGCCAATCGGCCCGTGGTGAGAGTGCCCGTTTTGTCTACACAGATGACATCGACCCTGGCCAAACCTTCCACCGCGCCAAGCTCCTTCACCACCACCTGCTGGCGAGCCAAGCGCACCACGGCCGTGGCCATGGTGACGCTCACCAGCAGCACCAAACCCTGCGGCACCAACGCCACTATCCCCGCCACTGCTGACACCAACCCATGCGCGGCGCTGCTGCCACTGCGCAATTGACTCCATACCAACAGTGCCGCCAAGGGGCCCACCATCCAGCTGATATACCGCAGGATTTGATCAATAGCACTACGCAGCTCGGAAACCACCGGATCAAACGTCTTGGCCTGCTGCTCCAACTGATGAATCCACACGTCGTCGCCTACACGGGTGGCAACCACGCCCGCACTGCCAGCCACCACGGCACTGCCGGATCGCACCTCATCTCCCACTTGCTTGACCACGGGGTCGGCTTCACCGGTGAGCGCAGACTCATCCACTTCACAGCCGTCGACGTCGGTGACCTTGGCATCCACTGGCACCTGATCGCCGAGTTTCAGCAGGATCCGGTCACCCGTTACCAAATCCCCGACCGCCACTGCCTGTTTGACACCGTCACGAACCACTTCTACCGTGGATGCCACCAAAACGATGAGATGATCAAGCGTGCGTTTTGCTCGCAGTTCCTGGAATATGCCGATCGCTGCATTGGCCACCATCACCAAAGCAAAGGTGAGGTCAATCAACTCTCCCACCGCAATCACCACGGCGGCCAGCACCACTATCAGTGCGTTGAATCGGGTGAATAGGTTCGCCTTGACAATATCGAGACGCGTACGAGACGAGACCTGGGAAACAGTATTGACCTCGCCACGGGCCCGTCGTTGCGCTACTTCATCAGAACTGAGCCCCTGCCGGTCTGTGGCCAGCGTTGCCTGATCCATGGATCAGCCCCCACCATGCTCCTGTGCCACCACTACCACCGGACACGGGGCATGCGTCAGCACGTGATGGAGCGTGGCTGTGGTGAAGTACCCGCTGAGGGGCCCGTCGTAGTGTTTGCCCAGCACCATCACTGCGGCATCAGCAGCGACCTCGACCAATACTGGTCCGGGTCTTCCAATCGTTGCCACACCGGTGATGGTTACACCAATTGCGTCCGGGCGGGCACGAAGGCGGACGGCCAACTCGGTGAGGTCGTCCTCGGCGAATTGCCTTAGCTCGTCTCGGTCCAAGAAGTACGCCTCCTTTTCCATCGCCTGATCCATGGAGAATACCGGCCCGTAGAACAAGAAGCGGGGTTCATGGTGCACGGCATGGACGAGTTGTACCGACAGTTTCCGGCGGGCCGCTAACGCCACGGTCCAGTCCAGTGCAGCACGAGTGGCAGGGCCGTTACCCACTCCCACCACCGCTGTACCAGCAGGAGCCAGTGTCGAGACATGGCCGGATCGCACCACCCCCACGGGGCGATCACTGTGATGTAGCAATCGATGGGTGGTGGAGCCCACCATCTTTAGCCGATGGGGTGATTCACCATGCCCTCCCACCACAATCATCTGCGCACCTACGATATTGGCGACGTCCACAACCACTGCCGCAGCGCGCCCCTCGGGAAAGTGACACGTGATGTTGATCCCAGCAGCACGGGCCGGGGCCGTCCACACGTTTTCGAGTTCGTGTAACGACTGCGGGGCGGGATCGGTTCCCGACGTCGCGCACACCACATGGACGGCGCCGTTCGCCCCGGCCAAAGCGCATCCCCACGCCAGCGCCGCTAGGGAATCGTCGGATCCGTCTACCCCCGCCACCACGATGTCTGCTTGCGCGATCATTCGCCAATCATCAGGGAACTTGTTTACCTTTGGGGCGGTACAAACGTCCCATTAGTGCCGCCAAAGGTCAATTCCTTGCCCCAAGCCCTTGGCACGACTGGCGGTGCATGTAGGTCCCAACCGTGCGGGCGTTATCCAGTCACGCGGCTCAAGCGACGCATCGGAGCACCAACTGGGGCACTTTCAGTGGTGCGGACCTGGACAATCGAGATGGATCTCAGCGACGTCCGGGTGGTGTGTGCGCTGCCGCCGGTCAGTGGACGATGCGTCAGACTTGCGAGGGACCCACGTTGCGGGCCTTCACCGTTTCACCCTGCGTCACCCGCCATCCGCCGTTGCCCCGACTGAGCACGATGTGCTCCAAGTCCGCCGGGTTACCCGCAATGGCACGCCAGGTATGCAATTCACCGGCACCCAATCGGACTCGGCCCTGCGGCAACGTCAGATGCAGTGACACTGCGGGTACCGCTCCATCGAGCTCGATGACATCTGTTTGCAACGTCGAGCCGTCATTGCGACCCACCACGATGTCACTGCGCCCATCGCCAGTGACATCACCCACCCGAGGATCGTGATCCATACCTGAGTGATCGGCCCGTAAGGCCACGTTCCACACGTCAGGTTCATTGGCCGCAGGATCTCGCCACAAGATGTCCACCGAATTGGCAGGCAGATCTATGGACCACGCCACCTCGATGTTGCCCACGGTGAACTGGTCGCACCCACCAGAATCACCCGATTGCTGGGTGGCGGTGAACGAGTCGCAGCCGCCGGCTGCATCGAACAAGCGACGATCCGTGACCGCCGAGAACAGCGCCCCCTTGGTGGACAACGAGATCGAAGGTAGCGGGGGCTCAGTGACCGGAGGCGGGGGCGGATCGGTTACGGCCACAGTGTCAGCCACGGTGGGGCCCGGCGCAGTGGTGGCCAATCCCAGTGTGGAGTCGGGTGCCACCGTGGTGTCGGGCACCAATGACGTGGACGAAACCGACGCCACCACTGATGGCAGAATCAAATTGAGCGTGGTGGTGGTGGTTTTGCGTCTGGCCCCAAAGCCCGCCCCGAATCCCACGAGGAGCGACACCGCCAAAGCCACTACAGCCATCACCGCAGTGGCACCCCGTTCAGGAGGCAATGTTCGGGACTCGGGCAGATGACACAAGCACATAGCGTAACGTCCGCCGTGAGGTTCCCCCGAGCTTCCTGTGTGCTTCCCCCTAGTTGCCAACTGCTTGATGATGACGCCGATCGAACCTTCCCCCTCCCTTGACTCCCGCCCTGCACCGCCTCCCAAATGGGTGCTATGGACGCTGGTGGGGACCGTGGCGGGGCTCTACATCCTCGGCTTTGCCACCACCGGGCTCACCCCGAAGCTGCTCAAGGACCACCCCCTGGCCCTCATGGCTCTCAGTCCCCGATACCGCAATTTTTTGCTGGTGTGGAACCGTGTGGATTTTGCGCCGTTCCTTGTGGTGGGCGTGTTACGGCTGCTGGTCAGTGATCCCGTGTATTATTTACTCGGTCGTTTTTATGGCGACGGTGCCATCCGCTGGTTCGAAAATGCCATGGGCGGGCCGCAAGGTGGTGGGCAGCTGGTGCGCCTCACCGAGAAGTGGTTTGGCCGATTCAGCGTGCCGCTGTGCGCATTCTTCGCCGGACCCATCGTGTGCGTGTTGGCCGGAGCGGCAGGGGTCAAACCGAAACGCTTCTTCACCCTCGATGCCATCGGCACCATCGGGGTGGTGCTGGTACTGCGGGTATTCGGCCGGTTGTTGAAGAGTCCGTTGAACTGGATGGTGAATTTCAACAGCCACAATTGGAAATGGCTCACCGTGATTGCGGTTCTCAGTACCGGGTTCTTTCTCATCAACGGTGGCCGGGCGCACAACAAGTTCAGATCACTGGGCGACCTCGAAGAACTCGATCGCGAGCGTCGCGAGGACTAGGCGACTGATCGGCGCGCTTAGAGGTCAAGCAGAGCATCTAGGCCCAGGGTGAGGCCGGGCACTGAGGCGATACGTTTCACGGCCAGCATCACTCCCGGCATGAAGCTGGTGCGATCGGTGGTGTCATGACGGATGATGAGGGTCTGCCCGGTGGTACCGAGGATGACTTCTTGATGGGCCACCATGCCCCGCATCCGGACTGCGTGGACCCGGATGTCCGCAGGGCCCTTGCCGCCTCGGCTGCCGGGGTAGATCTCCTTCTGGGTGGGGTCCGGTGCCCACTGGGCATGGGCTGCGGCCATCCGCGCCACGGTGGCCACCGCCGTTCCCGAGGGGGCGTCAATTTTGGCATCGTGATGAAACTCGATGATCTCGGCGGTGTCGAAGAACGGTGCCGCCATTTCCGCAAAGCGCATCATGAGTACGGCGCCGATGGCGAAGTTAGGAGCGATGATGCAGTTGCTGGCGGTGAAGGCCGCTCGAAAATCGTTCAGGTCAGCGTCGCTGAAGCCGGTGGTTCCCACCACTACATGCACGCCGTGGTCGGCGCACCACAGCAGATTGTCGCGAGACGCCTGGGCATGGGTGAAGTCCACCGCCACCTCGGCACCAGCGGACGCTAAGGCATCGGAGT
>JAYVGK010000122.1:0-2927 GCA_043772215.1 Acidimicrobiales bacterium
GATGAACTCCGTGGTTTCGTGGCTACTGGTATGCGCCGGCGTTGCGCAAATGATCCTCGGTGCGGCCCATGCATACCTCCCTCGAATGCTGCATTGGAACACCGACTTGGCGGCCACATCGGACATCACTCAGGCTGTGTCCTACGTACATTCGTTCTTCATCGGGTTCATGGTGTTTGCCATGGGGTTGGGGTCTGTGGTGCTGCGCCACGACCTGCTGACCGAGCCCCGCCTCGGTCGGGTCTTGGCCGGCTTCTTGGCTGTGTTCTGGTGCTGTCGGCTGCTGACCCAAATCACCGTGTTTCGGCCCGTGATGTCGCAGTTGCCGGGAGCACCCTGGTTGCAGTGGGTTGGCTTGGCCGGGTGGGCCGGACTCACGGTCATCTACGCCAGCACGTTCGTCCTCAACCTCACCGTCAGTCTCCAAGTGTGAACATCAACGAAATGTGGTGCGCTACGCCGGATGTTCGTTGACAGCACACAGTGCGAGCACTCAGAGTCATCAACGAGACACCACTTAAGGGGAATTCGATGGAACTCAGCGACGAGAAATACATCCTGCTCACGACGTTTCGCCGCAACGGCACCCCGGTGCCCACAACGGTGTGGTTGGTGCCACTCGAGGCCGGCAAACTTGGTTTTTACACCAGCTCCGGATCCGGGAAGGCCAAAAGGCTCGCCCATACCGATCGGGTCACCCTGCAAGCCAGCGACAGTCGGGGCAAGTTGAAGGCCGGGTCCCAGCAGTTTGGGGCCACCGCCCAACTCGTCACCGGACCATCACTCGACGACATCTGTTCCAAGGTGGTGGCCAAGTACGGCTTCATGACAAAGGTGACCAAGTTGTTGAGCACCGTCGGCGGGATCTTGAAAGGCAAGCGCGTCCCGTATGCCGACAGAGGAGTAGTACTCACCTTGAACTGACCGGCGATGGTTTTGGGCAGCTCTACGGTTCCAGTGCCCCAAGGAGCATCGCCGCGTTCACCAAACTCTCCGCAGCCTGGGCCCCTTTCCGAACTTGGGCCAGTGTGCTCCTACGCTCCACCGGACCGCTGCTGTTGAACTGGACCTTGTCTTTTGAACTGTGAATGTTCGCAATAGGCACTCACACAAACACCAATTCAATTGTCGAAATATCCGACTGTCCGCGCTAGTTCAGACATTCCGTTGCATCTGACTACGAGTCTGAGGACAAGCCACTGGGAGTCAGGGTCGAGGGGCCAGCAGGGTGAGAAGGAACTGACCGCCTCCTTGGTCGATGTGGGTGGTGAATGCAATGTCCGGCGCCAATCGATTCAGGCGGTCCACCAGCCAGTGACCAGCGTCGGTGGCATCTGCCTTGGATGCACAACGGGCCACCATCTCACGACCCCCCTTGGCCGCCAAGCGTTCCGCTGACTGGATGATGGGTGCGGGGTCGAACAGAATCAGATGCTCCGGCCAGGCAATCACCGGCTTCACGGCACCCTTCTTGGTATTGCAGGATCGGTGCGCCAATCGCTCATCGCCACTGTGGGGCTTCTTACGCCCACTACCGGGGCGCACCAATACCTCACATCTATCGAGGCTGGGGCCCAAACCGTCATTGACGGACAGGTGCGGATCCACCGCTAAATCACATACCCAACACCTCCAGCCGTCGCGTTCGCCGATCTCATCCAGGCTGCCCATAGGGGCGAAGCTACTTGCCGATTGTGGCCAGCCCCACCACACAGGACACAATGACCCTGACACCCCAGGAGAGCCTCAATGCCCGTGGACACCGACATCGCCCAACTACTCGGAAGGCTCGACTTCGACCCCGATGCCGTGCGTTCCAAGTATCGCTACGAGCGCGACAAGCGTGTGCGCGTCGACGGCAACGAGCAGTACGTGGAAGTGAAGGCCGAGTTCTCCCAGTACGTGGACGACCCGTATGTGGAGCCCGGGTTCACGAGGGAGCCCCGCCTCGACGAGGTGGAGGTGGCCATCATCGGCGGCGGGTTTGGTGGCCTCTTGATGGGGGCCCGTCTGCGCGAAGCAGGAGTGAAGAGCATCCGTCTCATCGAGAAGGCCGGCGATGTGGGCGGCACGTGGTATTGGAACCGCTATCCCGGAGCCATGTGCGACGTAGAATCGTATGTATACCTACCGTTGCTGGAGGAGATGGGGTACATCCCCAAGCACAAATACTCGTTTGCCCCGGAGATCTTCGAGCACAGCAAGGCCATCGCTCGCCGATTCGATCTCTACAAGGATGCGCTGTTCCAAACTGGTGTGACCGAGATCCGTTGGGATGAAGATCGCTCACGTTGGATCATCAGCACTGACCGCGGTGACTGCATGGCCGCCCAGTTCATTGCCATGGCCAACGGCCCGTTGAGCCGGCCCAAGTTGCCGGGCATCCCCGGTATCAACGAGTTCACCGGCCATACGTTTCACACCAGTCGTTGGGACTACGGTTACACCGGCGGCGACTCCACCGGCAACCTCACCGGGTTGGCCCACAAGCGGGTGGGCATCATCGGCACCGGTGCCACTGCAGTGCAGTGCATCCCTCATCTGGGCAATTCCGCAGAGCATCTGTACGTGTTCCAACGCACCCCGTCGTCGGTGGATGTCCGCAACAACCGCGAAACGGATCAGGAGTGGGCCCGCTCTCTGCAACCCGGTTGGCAACAGCAACGGATGGACAACTTCAACATCTTGGTGAGCGGCGGCGATCAGGACGTGGACATGGTCAGCGACGGATGGACAGACATCTTCCGCAGCGTCACCGGCATTGCCGTGAAGCAGGCCAGCCGGCAACTGGGTCGACGGCTGACCCCACAGGAACGCTCTGAGCTCATGGAGTTGGCCGACATGCGCAAGATGGAACAGGTGAGGGCCCGAGCCGAGGCCATCGTGGCCGACCCAAACGTGGCAGAGCAGCTGAAGCCGTGGTACCG
>JAYVGK010000123.1:0-3863 GCA_043772215.1 Acidimicrobiales bacterium
CCGTTTGGAGTCGCCGCAAGATCCACCGTTGGCGCGGTACCGCAGCGCGCGACGACGCTCCCGGATTGAACGCGCCCGGCCGCTGCGGAAGGGCCGCCAGATAGGCCGCCTGGGCCCACGACAGTTGTGACACGGGCACTCCGAACCATCGGTGCGAGGCTGCGTCTGCCCCCACGGTACGTCCGCCATAGGTGGCTTCGGCCAGATAACTGGACAACAGATCCACTTTGGCCATGCGCCGGTCCAGGCGGACGGCATAAACGGCCTCCCGCATTTTGGCCATGGGAGTGCGCAACGGGCGACCCAGACGCAATTTGACCAGTTGCTGCGTGATGGTGGATCCGCCCTGCACCATGGACCCAGCGCGTATATCGGCCAGCACCGCTCTGCCCAGCGCCACGAAGTCGACCCCGGCGTGCGAAGCAAAGCGTTGATCCTCGGCCGCCAACGTGGCTCGGGCCAACTTGTCGGCCCGAGCCGCCAAGGCTATGCCCCCGGATCGGTCCGACACTGTCACTTCGGGCTCGGTGGTCGACAGCGCCAGGCCGTTGCGATCAAGAACCACTACCCGTCCACGCGACGACGGATGCATTACTTGCGCCGGCAACGGCCCGAACCACACCCACACTCCAAGCAGGACCATAAGCACACACACCACCTGGACCACTCGGAGCAAGCGTCGTCGCCACGGGTGACGACTACGGCGAGTGGACCCGGGTTGCGTTGGCGGCGGCGAGTACCGCAACCAACGAGTGGGGGCAAACGCGTCCATGACGGTGCGAAACCCTACGGTCAAGGCCGGGGAGCGGTGATCTTGACCTGGACCGTGCCACCCCGTCCGAAGATCTCGGGGCGGTACATCTCTTCGGCCTGGGTGGGCGCCACCGTGTAGTCACCGGGGGCAGTGGCCCGGGCCACGTAGGTGTACACGAGGGTGCCGTCTTCAAGGGAGGTGGCAAACAGCAACACCCGATCGTCACGGATCTCGGTATGGTCGATACCGGCGTACCAGCCAGTATCGGTGGACCCCACATCGGCCTGTGAGGTACTGGCCAGTTGCGCGTCGAGGGCTTCCATTCCGGCGGGCAACGGATCCTCGATCACCACGTTCTGGCGGCGTTGCGTGGTGGTGATCCGTAATTTCACCGTGACGAGGTCACCGGCCTGAAATGTGGCCGTGTTGTTGCTGCGGGTACGGGTCCCCGACCGGTCAGGCGCCCCCACGGTGGTTGGTGTTTTGGTGGGGCTGACGGTGGCGGACCCGGCCTTGCGGTACGGCACATACGTACGTTCCACCGTGAAGCCAGCATCCACCGGTTTCAACGTGGCCAGGTTTGGCGCATAACGCAAACGCAGCGAATACGACAAACGACCCTGGCCGGTGGCCTTGATCCGCAACGCCGTCTTGGCCGTGGGGAGTTGGTCGATGGCCACCTGCTTGGTACGTGCTGTCAACTGACGACCAGCGAAGTGCTCCTCCACCACTTTGGAAGCGCCCAGCAGAACCTCAGCGTCAAAATCGGGCGTGGCCGCCTCTTGAGTGCGCGCATACGACACCAGTGCGCTGAGGGCGGAACCGTCTTCGTAGGTGTTCTGCCAGGTGCCGTTTTTGCGTTGAGACAACAGCCAGCGGGCCATCTTGGGGGCCAACGGTTCGGCTGGATCAATTCGCAGAAGCAAGGTCAACAGCTCTGCGGTGAGATGGGTGTCATCGGCGTACAACCAACTGAAGCACGAGCACGTGCTGTACAGCCCGTTGGCCTGAGCGTAGGCGCGGTCGCCTTCTACCAGGATCGAGTTGCGCAACTCGCGTAGCAATGTTGCAGCTTCGGTGCCCACCTGCCCTGCGGTGAGCATGGAGTTCAGTAACGAGATCTGTTCGTCGAGGGACAGCTCGATGCGCCCCGTGAACAGTGCCAGATTCAGCTTCGGTTCCGTCCGACCAGCTTTGCCCAACGCTGCCAAGATCTCACCGCGACTCCACCACAACGCACTCTGGTCATCGTCACTCCTGGCGTCGCCGAACTTGTCCAACTCAGCCTGCAGATAGTTGGTGGTTTCTTCAATGAGGCCAGTGGGCGGGTTGTACCCCAACGCTTTGGCGTCCACCATCAGCGACAGCACACGGGCCGTGAGCCATGGATCGCTGCGGTCCTCACCGGGCCAATACGACAGGCCGCCGTCAGAGACGTGGTAATCCTTGAACTTCAACAACTCTGCCTTGATGGTGGCGTCCAGTTTGGCCAGCGGCAGTGATCCCAGTATGTACTGCGAGCCTAAAGCCCTCAGGTTCAGCAGCACCTTGAGGCGACTGGAGCGCTGCTCCAGACAACCATATGGGTACTCCACCAGTCCTTCGATACCGTTCTGCAAACCCACGAGGGCTGTGGATGCAGTGGTGATCTCAAGTCCACCGACGCCGGGGATGACATTGGCGGGCACGGACACGGTCTCGGTGACGGACTTTCCTGCATCAACTTCCCCGGCCGCCATGGTGGATTCCAGCCGCCGAGTGAGTTGTACGGGCAGCATCGCTTCGGCCGCATCTTGCTCCTTGATGCCGTCTGCTTCGAAAGTGCCGCGCACCGTGAGCTTGGCAATCCCGAGTGCGTTGGCACTCAATGGAAACCGGACTTCGGTGGCGCCGACGGGAACGGTCACAGTTTGTGATGTGGTGCCCACGGCACTCAGCGGGGATACACCTGCGGCTCCGGTGCCCAAATCAAGTTGCACCGTGGCGGTACCGGACTGGCCGGTGCGGTTCTGCACCACCACACCAATCTCGGCGGTGTCGCCCTGTTGCAAGAAGCGTGGCAGTGATGGCACCACCGCAAATGGCTGTGCCACCTTCACCGTGGTGATGCCCCCGCCGAAGCGATTGGCTCCCTCCGATGCAATGGCCAGCACGCGGAATTCACTCAATGATTCCGGCAGTTTTATGGGTACTTGAGCGGTTCCGTCGCTGCCCACTTCCACCGATCCGGCCCATGCCGCCAGAGTTCGGAAATCGCGACGCACACCATCAACTGTGGAGTCTTCGCCACCTCCGCCGCCGGGATCCACATATGACGGAGACGGCGCAAGGGCCTCGCCTCCCTTGTCCTGCGCAGTAGCCGCAGAGCGCTCCAGGCCGCCATTGCGGTCTAGTGCCACCAAGCGCATACGGCTGTCGGAGGTGGTGACCTCGTTGGAGCGTTCGGGGTTGAGTTGGCTGAGGATGTCAGGCAAGGAGTACCCCGACAAACGCAGGACACCTTCGTCCACGGCCCACAGCGTGACCGTGGCCTTGGACGGGCCACCCTTGGGCGCTGTGACCTTGACGCTGGCCGTGATGGCCGCACCGGGGCGCTCCTCGGACTTCGGTACGCTCACCGCCACACCCAACTCACGATCACTGGGCAACACACTGAGCGATGTACTGCTCTCCTTCACCTGTGGGCGCCCCGCATCACCATCACCGTCAGGGGCCGAGGTGCGAGGCTTGAACAACGTGACTGCTACGTACACATTGGGTACCGACTCTGTCGTCACCGGGACTTCAACAGTGGTGGCCGAGCCGGTGATGGTGATTCGCTTGGCACTGAGTATGGCGCCGCGCTCGTTGGTGATGATGGCTTCGGCGTTGGGCCACGGTGACTGAATGAGGATGCGGGCCGTGTCGCCGGGGGTATACTCACTACGCTCTTGTAACAATGTCACGGTGCGCTCATCACCCTGAACGGATGGGTCGTACCACGGTACGTACCCTTTACCGGTGACGTACACATCAACACCGGCTTCGAGGTAATTGCCACGGGCATCGGTGCTGCTGAGTCGCAGTTCATAAGTGCCTGTAGTACTTGGTGTGAACGAGGCTTTCACTA
>JAYVGK010000124.1:0-2636 GCA_043772215.1 Acidimicrobiales bacterium
AGTCCCGCTGTTGCACCGTTTGTTTGCCCCTGCTTCGGTGTCAAGCAGGTATGCGAGCATGCCTGATGGGACCGCCCAGGCTTGATCGTCGCTTAGGTCGAGCACGTTTCGCGTGGCGACGATTCCGTCCCATTGTGAAGCGATGACGGTTGTGGCTTCGCTGCGCCATCCGCCGTCTTCGCAATATTTGCCTTCGATTGCGACTGAGCCGAGTGATTCGGAAACGAAGTCGATTTCCTTTCGTGATGGTGTGCGTACGTGGAACACGAATTCGTTGGCTTCATCCTCAAACTCGATCCGCCGGAGTTTCCCCACTTGGTGGCCAATGAGGCGTTCTTTCAGCAGATGGCCCATGAGTGCGGCATCGAGACAACCGATGTTGAAGTGGTTTCGGATCGTGATGGCCGGCCTGGCTTGCCCGAGCCCGCAACCCTGTTGTCCATTTGACGATCTCGTCCGTCGCGCCACACCGTGGCTGGATCGCCTTGATGAACTGCCGTTCGATCAAAAACGAATTCACGACCTTCGCAGCTTCATGCGCGGCCGCCTACGGCTGCTACGAGCCTGAACTACTTCACGGCCCCCATGGTAAGTCCACGTACTAATCGCTTCTGCGCCACCCAGCCCGCCAACACCACCGGGATGCAGGCCAATGTGGACGCCGCCGACAGTTTGGCCAGGAACTGACCACGCGTACTGATCATGGTGGTGACCCAGATGGGAATGGTTTGCGACTTGAACGACGTGAGGTTCACCGCCAAGAAGAACTCGTTCCACGCAAAGATGAAACACAGCAACGCAGTGGCCGAAATGCCCGGCGCCACGATGGGTAACAGCACATTTCGCAACCGGCTGAAGAACCCGGCACCATCGATCTCCGCTGCTTCCAGCAGATCACGCGGTACCTCAGCAAAGAACGATCGCAACATCCACACCGCCAACGGCAGGTTCATGGACACGTACACAATAATGAGCACTGCCTTGGTGTCCAACAGATGCAGCTTCTGCGAGATGGTGTACAGCGGCAAGATGGCAGCGGCAATGGGCAGGAACTTGGTGGAGATGAAGAACAGCAGCACATCGCGCCACTTGGTGACTTGGCGGATGGCGAGCGCGTAGGCGGCGGGCACGGCCAGGATCAACACAATCAGCGTAGACACAAGCACCACCGTGGCCGACGTACCAAACGCCTTGAGAAACGTCAATGTACCCGGTGCACTCTTGGTGACATCACGGAACCGTTGAAGGCCAGCATTGAGATCCAGATTGGGCGTGGTGGTTTGGGCGTTGCGCTCCGTTTTGAAGCTGGTGATGACCATCCAGAACACCGGGAAGAAGAACAATAGCCCGGCTGCCCAGGCCGCGACATTGGCAATATTGGCCATCCATCGGCGTTGGCCCACGATGACTGGTTTAGAAGCCTCACTCATGGTGACTCACTGTGACTCCAATAGCGACGAGATCAACCGAAGGGCCACATTGGCCAAGATGATGGTGGCAATCACCACAAGCACGCCATAGGCCGACGCCTGACCAAACTTCCAGCCACCCCCGATGGAGCGTTGGTAGATGAAGTACGGCACGTTGCGCGCGTCAGGGGCACCGCCCACCAATTGGTCCACTGTGTCGAAGGCCTGCAGCAGATAGATGGAGCCCAACAGCCCGCCGAGCTCCAGATATGGACGCAGATGGGGGACGGTCATGTGCCGAAAGATGGTGATGCCACTGGCCCCATCAACTCGCGCCGCCTCGAGAATTTCGCCGCTTTGACTCTGCAACCCGGCGAGGATGATGAGCATCATGAACGGCGTCCATTGCCATACCAACACAATCACCACCGACAGCAACGGATAGCGGGTGGTGAACGCTACGTTGCTGAACCCGATACCGCGCAAGATCCAGTTCAAAAACCCGTAAGTGGCATCGAGAAACCCATGGCGCCAAATCAATGACGCCGCCACCGGCATGATCAGAAACGGCGTGATCAGCAGTGTGCGTACCAGGCCTTGACCCAGGAACTGACGGTCCATCAGCATGGCCAGCGCCGTGCCGATGACAATGGCAATGACCACGGTGCCGCCGGTGATGACCACCGTATGCAGGGTGGCTGCTCGGAAGAATTGATCCGAGATGGGCTTTATGTAGTTTTTCAATCCGATGAACTTGAAGCTACCGGGAGTGAGGAAATCCCACTTGTGGAGCGAATACCAGATGGTGATGACGAACGGTAACTGGGTGACGACGATGGTGAATATCAGCGCCGGCATGAGAGGCAGGCGTCGCGACCACTGCTGTCGACGTACCGAAGTACGACGTATCTTCGAATCCGGGGAGACGGAACTCGTCGATGGAACAATGGTCACGGCGCCTGCTCTCGGGTTGAAATGGTGATGAACCGGCGTGATGCCGCTAGGTCAGGATGATGTGGCTTCGGAAGCGATGGCTTGGCACTTCTTCAGTGCCTCATCCACGCTTTGATTGCCGGCGATGGCACCCGAAATCTCTTGGGTGCAACGTGTGCCCACATCCTGGAACTCCGGCACTCCCACGTACTGCACACCGGGCAAACCGGGACGCTTGGTGGTGCCGGGATTGTCGATGGGAGCAGCGGTCATGGCGGCCAGGGTTTGGGTGGC
>JAYVGK010000125.1:0-6070 GCA_043772215.1 Acidimicrobiales bacterium
TGGACCGCTGTTGCACCACATGGGTGAGCTCATGCGCCATGAGACGTTGGGTGGCCGAACTGCCGGGTGCCCAATGGTCTGATCGTATGAATACATCGTTTCCGGTGGTGAATGCTTTGGCGGTGATCGACTGGTTGAGGAGGTCGGACTCCTGCCCCACATGGACCCTCACTCCATCAAGGGACGTGCCCAAAGTGGACTCCATTGTTGTCTTCGTGGTGCTGTCGAGCGCCGAACCACCACCGCGTTGCGAGTTGATGCGTCCGGCCAGGGAATCAGACAGTCCGCCACCGGCCATGCCCACTTCCGGAGTCGGGGCGCGTTGCGCCAATAAAGGGGCGCGTTGCGCCAATGCCGGATCGTGCTTGGCGGCCACGGTGTCTTCTTCCACCGGTTCCTCCTCCGGCCCGCCAGCGCGCTGCAGCATCCTGGCAACGGCGTTATTGCCCACTGCAGTTTGCAGGGCGTGCAAAGGGTCCGGCGATGGTCGGACAATGGAGTCGTCGTGGCGACGAGCCGGGTTTCGTTCGAACGCGGCAAAGTCGGTTTCACTCATGGCTGCTCCTCAAGAAGTAAGTGGGGGCGTTGACCTGCGTTGATGTGTGTGTGCCAGTGACCGAATTCGTACGCAGTACACAGGCGACCCAACTTGCGATACTCCTGTGCTGTTGAGTGCACGAGATACTCCATGGTCACGATGTGTTCGTTGGCGGCGGCGGAGTACGCCGCCGACACGCAGATGTTGCGGATGTTGCCGCCGGACAACTCGAAACGCTCAGCCAAGAACTCGAGGTCCACGTTGGCGCTGCGCGTCACTCGTATACCCAGCGATTTGTCCCAAAGCGCGCGACGCTGTGATGCATCCGGATCCGGAAAGTCGATCAGCGCATCGAGGCGCCGGGTGAAGGCGTCATCGACATTGGTTCGTAGGTTGGTGGCCAGGATGGCCACCCCTCCGAACACTTCCAGTCGTTGCAGAAGATAAGCAACTTCCACGTTTGCATAGCGATCCTTGGCGTCAGACACCTCGCTGCGTTTGCCGAAAAGGGCGTCAGCTTCGTCGAAGAAGATGACACCGTTCACTCCTTCAGCGGCCGAAAAGATCCGTTCGAGGTTTTTCTCTGTCTCCCCGATGTACTTGTCCACCACGGTGGCCAGGTTTACTTGGTACAGGTCTAGGTCGAGGGCGCCTGCCAATGCTTCGGCGGCCATGCTCTTCCCCACGCCGCTACCTCCGGCAAATAGCGCCACCACTCCCACCCGACGGTTGGCTGAACCACCCATTCCCCATTGGCCGTGTACCACCGATCGGTTGGAATACCGATCCTTGAGCTCTTCAAGTTCACCCAGAATTCGCAGTGGAAGCACCATGTCAGCCCACTGGACTCGGGGGGTGCGTCGTTGGGCCAAGCGCTCCAGGCTCGACGAATCCTGCGATCGAGCTCCACTCACTAAATCTTCCGCCGTCAGCGCCCGTCCGGCGGCATGGGCTCGTTGGCGCGCCAGTGCGGCGGCTCGCACGATTTGATCCGGTCGTAGCGAGAACTGCCGTACTGAGCCCATCACTGACTTCGAGTCCAACTCAGGCATGCACACCGACCACAGCTCATCGGGATGCACCATGGCCGAATCCACTCGTTCCGACAGCACCGGCCGGGGACTCCACGCTGGATCCCAAGGGTGACGTCCTACCAGCACCACCGGCCATGCCAACGATGCCAACACCTGCAATGCCTCCAGGGTCTCGGCATCGGATTCATCCGGAAGTACCACCACCAACCCACACCATCGTAAGCGCGCTTCACGAGCTGCGGTCTTCGCCATTTCATACAGGCGATGAGTTGCAAGGGTGGAGAGGTCAATTCCTATGGCGTCGAGACCATGGATGGCAATGGCTCCGGCGGCCACGGCGCGAGCCGCTCCGGTCCCGTCGTCCACCAAGTGCACGGGGCTGATGCCATCTGCCAATATTCGGGCCATTTCTCGACTCAGCGACATCTCCACCGGCACCAGTGGAAGTAGCACGGTGAGCAAGTCTCGGTCCATGGAATCGTCACCCAACAAATGAGCCACCACTCGGTCCGGTACCCGCAGTGGACGACCCAGCAGAGGCCGTCCTGCGTCATCGATCTCCACCAATCCCAATCGCACCAACGGAGCATCAAAGCGCAGGCGCGCTCGGGCCTCACTGTCGGCAAATCCGTGTCCCGTGAGTTCTAGGGACAAGCCAACGCTGCATCGCCGATGGGTGAGGTCATCGTGGAGATATCCAAAGAGCTTTTCGAAACGAGGTTCGAGATCGGGGGCCGCAGCCAGCAGCAACAGATCCAGATCCAAATGATCAAGCCCGAAGGCGGCACACAGTGCACCAAGGCGAGTGGCCCCATGGGGAACTGCCAGCGGTGCTACGGGGACCCAGCGGGATTGACCCAGACGTTCGCCGCGCTCAGCCGCCAACAGGTCCGCTTCGTGGTCGCTCACGTACATGCCGCGATACGGATCGTCGGGTTCGAGATCGTGCTGGCGGCGAGCAGCCACCACGTCAGCCACCCTGGCGCTGAGCGCACTCATTCGTTCCGCCAATAGTGTGTCTCGTGGCCATGGTGGAGCATTCATCAAGGCCTTTCCGGAACCGGCGCACCAGGCTCGAAGAGCGCGCTGCGCAGTCGTCGACCGGGCTGGCGCTCGGTTCCACCGGTCACCTCTTCACTGGTGACATCACGGTGGCGACGATCGATCAATGCCGTGGCGGTACTGCTTAGTTTTGGAGCCTTGGCCCTGGTTCGGCCCGCCTCGTGGGCCCCTCCACCCGCCACACCGACACTCGGTGCCTCCATCACCGGTGGTCCGAACGGCAGCGACTCTGTCAACGGTTCGAATGGCACCACCACCACCAGATCCAGCGACGGCTTCAATTCCCCACCCACGGCCGACCAGATGTCGGAGATGGAACGATCCTGTCCAGGGGGACGGGCAATGGTGATGTACACGGCTCGTTCGGAGAGAGCCAACGCTCCGGCCAGTACCTCGCGTGGCAACGTGTGATCGGTGAGAAACCCCATCAACACGCTCGACAACAAACGGTGCTCGTCTTCGGCACGCTGCGTCCAAGCGGTTATGAGGTAAGAACAGTTGAACCAGCGCGTCGGCGGAACCCGGCGGTCCACCATCCCCGATTCATCTCGATGGTCTTCCAGCAGCGTCTGGCGGCGGTCCAAGTTTTCCCGGAGGTCGTAGAGGAAAACGTCCACAGTGGGCGTGTTGCGTCGTGCCGACCAGTCCCGGGTGGGCGCGTCAAAGGACACTTCGATGTCGTTGGTGATCTGGCAGCGAAGGCGTAGAAAGCTCCGCACCGACTCGTCCACATCGTGCAGCACATCCCCAGTGTGCGACGCTGCCACCCAGTCATGCGTGGACGCCGAGACGATCAATCGGGCATCAACGATTACCCGAGTGGGCAACTGCTTATCAGCCTCGTCCCACCATCCTGGGAGTTAGCCCACCAGAGCCGGGCGGACGGAACGTGTTCAACTGCACTAGGAGTGGCGCGCTGACACCGCTGAACTGCGGAAGCTCATCCACGGCAGTGAGCAGTCGCTGACCCACGGCCTCGTTGGGCAACAGCACGATCGGGTAGGCAAACGTTCCTTGCAAATCGGTGGTGACAGTGACGAGCGGTCCGTGTCCCTGCCACGCCAGAATCACCACCGCATTCGGCGGGAACCCTTCTCCATGAGCCACGGTCACCTTTCCGGCGGACACCACTGCAGGCGAGAGCACGAGGGTGGGGCGCAATGTCGCCACGGTCACGGGAGGTGGTGCGGTGATGGTTGCGGCCGTGGTGGAGGCAGGGGTGATGGGGGTGGTTGCCTGGAGGCGAACGGCTGACTTGGCCGACTCCTTGGCCGCTCCGATCACCGTCACCGTGGCCTTGGCTGCACCCAGGACCAAGGCAATGCCGTCAATGGCCAGCACGCACGTGGCGCCTGGCTTGAGCACTGTGGTGGTGCACCTATCGGTGCGCACGCGTATCGATCCAGCCACCGTGTTGATGACGTCGACCTCGGTGATCGCCACCGTGGTGTCTCCGATGTTCTTCACTGTGGCGTTCTTGGAGGCCGTCGTGGACCCCACCAGGGTGCTGCCGAGATCGACCTGCGCAGTGATGGTGAGGCCGCGCCGCAAACCACGCGAGGTGGCCGTGGCCGCCGCCGCCTCCCCTCGGGACCCCAGTGCGGCCACCGAGCGCGACCGGGCTCCGGCACCGGCCGGACGCGATGACACATTTACCGGACACGATGCGCCGGGGGCCAGGGTGGCACTGGTGCACTGCGTGAGATCAAACGCAATATCAGTTCCTGGCGCCGGCATCAGTTTTGCCACCGTGATGGTGGTGGTGCCGGCATTGCGCAGGAACAGCGTCTTGGGGGCTACGTCCACGCCCACCGGTGCTTCCCCCAGGTCCAGCAGCGCCGGTTCGAAGACCAACCGGGCCACGGCACCCGCACCTGCCAAACCGCCTTCCGCAGCCAGGGTCCCGGCGGGCGCAAGGGTCGTCACCTGGATCTTGCCGCTTTGAGGACCGGCCACCGTGGGTCGCAACACGACGCGAATGCTGCATACGGATCGGGGCGGCAGCGACGTTGTCCCTTGGCACGTTCCTCCCGTGACGGCAAAGGGACCTTGCGTAGCGGCGCCCTGGAATCTCATTTCCAGAGTTCCGGTGTTGGTGACCTTCAGGTCGCGAGGGGCGCTTTCACCACCGAGTGCCACATCGCCAAAGTCGGCCCCCTCCACGCTCAGCCCTTGGACGTCGGGTTTGGTGGTGACCGGCACCCTGGTGGTGGAGGAGGTGGTGGAGGGCAACGTGGTGCTGCTGGTGGTGGCGACGACAGTGCACTGCCAGAAATAGCGGTTCCGGGACGTGTCGGTCAGCGTGCATCCAGTGAAATTGGGCGGGCAGGGCACAATAGCTGCCCCTGTTTTGGTTTCGAAGCAGAGATCTTGGCGTGGTGGGGGTGGAGGGGGCGGGCACCGGTATACGGAACGGACGGCGGCGACCCCAATCGGGGAGTCGAGAATGCACCCGGCGAGGTTCGGCGGGCACGGCATCTGCTGTTGAGTTTGGTTGTTGAGACAGATGGGTGGAGCTATGGCTCGGTCGGTGGTGGACACGGATACCGAGAACGCCGGAGGTTGGGCCAAAACGGCCGTGCCGATGGGGACTGACTGGGCAGGGCCAACTGCACTTGCGGCATCGATGCCAGAAGAGACGGCCACCACCACGAGGATGGCCAGCGCAGCCAGTCTCACCCATCTGCCCCACATCACTTCGTCACCATAGGCCTGTCTACAGTTCGCCATCCTGCCCTTCGAGGCAGGCAGGCGAGTACAGCGGAGGTCAAGCGTTGATCTGTATTGCCCGCTCGGTATGTTCACGTGCGTGTCAATGAAGCAATTGGCCATTCGCTTTACCGGCAAACAGTTGGCCACGCTCGATGCCATCGCCATCGAAACGTCGTCGAACCGAAGTGCGGTCGTTCTGGTCGGCCCCGACGAGGGTTTTGCAGTTGCGCTGCGTCCTCAACCTCGACACGCCCGAACTGCTGCTTCGTTCAAAGTTCGTCGAGTTCATCAGTGCGTTCCCCATCGACCGCTGGCATGAGCGGTGCGACGCCATGAGTGCGGCAATCAATTGCCGATGATCGTTGGGCCGCTCGCCACACTTGCTTGACAGCTGTCAGGGACGCCGGGCACAGGTCCATGTGTGAACCCCACTGACGGTTCCCACCAACTTCGGTTGGGGGTTCAGGTCTGCTGATTTGAAGCCGATGACCACGCTGATGCGCCAGGCCAGGAACACCGTCGTCGACGCCCCCCGACCAGCGGTGCGCAGTTCGCGACTCTTTCGCTATGTGCTGGCGGCGGTGGCGGTGATCACCATGCTGGGCTGGTTCTTGTTGGCCGTGATACAGGATTTCCGCAGTCAAAATAGCCCTCGAGCACTCACCGTGGTGGCTGGCTTCACCTTGCTCATGGCGGGTGCCATCTTCGGCATCGAGCTGCGTAC
>JAYVGK010000126.1:0-4009 GCA_043772215.1 Acidimicrobiales bacterium
ACCATTCCATCGCCGAGGGTATTTCTCCATGCCGCCACCCTTGGGTTCACCCACCCGGTGACAGGGGAGCGACTGTCGTTCACCTCTGAGCTTCCGAAAGACTTGGCGGCCGTGGTGGCCACACTGTCCTGACGCAGGCAGTGCCGCTCAAGACGCCGATCGAGAATCAGTGACGTATCAGCGGGCGGGGTCGGTCGGGCAGGCCCTGGGCCCGGGCCGCCATGTCAGCCAGTGTGTATGACGACAGGTGGGAACGCATGTGCTCACCCACGTCGTGCCACACCGCCAGCAACACACACTGGCCTTCGTGATCGCAGGCGCCGTTGGCGTGCGGCTCACCGAAGTCACCCGCCTGGATGGGTCCATCCACTGCCGAAACGATCTCCGACAGGGTGATGTCTTCTGGCGGTCGGGACAGCACGTAACCGCCACCCACACCCCGCTTGGAGCGCACGATGCCGGCCCCTTTCAGAGCGAGCAAGATCTGCTCGAGATAGGGCTGGGGCAGGGCGGTTCGCAACGCAATGTCACGGACCGATTGGGGACCCAGTTCTTCGGCGTGCAGCACCATGGACAGAAGGGCCCGGCTGGCGTAGTCGCCTCTGGTGGAGACCTTCACTCGATCCTCTCGCGCTGTGATGGCGTCCGCCATGACCGGAAGACACTCACATCGTAACCTGAGCAATTGGCACACTGGGGCTACGGTCCGCCCGCCAACCGGCGCCAACCGGTGACTCATCGCATGCTGGCGCGCTGAAACAGGTGGGGTGGTGCATCATGAGTGGCATGAGCAGCTCCCCAGGCGATGCCTCCTCCAATCATTCTTCGGGCGGTCCCCGCCCCAGTCCTACCGACACGGTTGGCGTGAGTAGCCCGAGCGCCGACGTGGTGGTGGTCTCGGGTCCCGGCTCGGAAGGGGAGGAAGCTGCCAGTGGAGTCATCGAGGGCCCAACTGGCGAGGCGGCAAATGAGACAGTGGCCGAGCCAGGCAAGGTCATGCGTATTGGCTCCATGATCAAACAGTTGCTGGAGGAGGTCCGCCAAGCACCGTTGGACGAGCGCAGCCGGGTTCGACTACGCGAGATCTATCAAACATCGGTGAAGGAACTGTCCACTGCGCTGTCACCCGACCTTCGTACGGAACTCCAGTCGTTGGCGTTGCCGTTCGATGAACAAGCAATTCCTTCCGAAGCAGAGTTGCGGGTGGCGCAGGCTCAGTTGGTGGGCTGGTTGGAGGGACTTTTTCACGGAATCCAAGCCACTCTGTTTGCTCAACAGATGGCGGCGCAGGCTCAATTGCAGCAGATGCGCCAAATTGGGCCGGGAGGTCAGGCGCCCGAATCCAGCGATGGCGGCGGACCTCCGGCGCGCTCGGGCACGTACCTGTAATCCACCTGCGAATGAGTGGTTCTTTCACACATCTCCACGTCCACACGGAATTCTCTGGGTTTCTGACGTGAGTGGTTCTTTCACACATCTCCACGTCCACACGGAATTCTCCAGGTTTCTGACGTGAGTGGTTCTTTCACACATCTCCACGTCCACACGGAATTCTCCATGCTCGACGGGGCCGCTCGCATCGACGAAGTGGTAGCCGCCGCCAAACGTGACGGCCAGCCCGCTCTTGGCATCACCGATCACGGCAACATGTATGGGGTACTGGACTTCTACCGAGCATGTCGGGCGCAGGGCATCACTCCCATCATTGGCACCGAGGCCTATATGGCAGCCAACAGCCGTCATGAGCGGCCCCGGCGTAGCGGCAAGGTGGAAGACGATGGTGGAGGCGGCGTCGCCGGGGACAAGCTCTACTACCACCTTACGCTGCTTGCTGAGAATGATACCGGTTATCGCAACATCATTCAGCTGTCGAGTCTGGCCTTCCTAGAGGGCTATTACTACAAGCCCCGTATGGATTGGGAGCTGTTCGAAAAGCACCATGAGGGTCTCATCGCCACTACTGGCTGCCTCGGTGGCGTCGTGCTTCAGGCGTTGTTGGCCAACGATGAGCGTTTGGCGCTGGAACGAGCTGCTCGGCTGCAGGACATCTTTGGCCAAGACAACCTGTTCGTGGAACTCCAAGATCACGGCATCCCCGAGCAACAGCGCACCAACCCTCAACTCATCGAGATCGCCCGAAAGTTGAAGGCGCCGCTGCTGGCCACCAACGACAGCCACTACACCCATCGCGAAGATGCATTGGCCCACGACGCATTACTATGTGTGCAGACGGGTTCCCTCATCGATGATCCCAAACGATTCAAGTTCCAGGGCAACGAGCACTATCTCAAGAGTGCCGCCGAGATGCGCCAACTGTTCCGGCATTGGGAGTCGGCCTGCGACAACACGCTGTGGGTAGCGGAGCGGTGCAAAGTGGAAATTGAGTTCGGCAATGCCGAGTTGCCCGATTTCGATCTTCCAGAGGGGTTCGACACACAGTCCGGGTACCTCCGCCACCTTGTCTACGAAGGTGCTGCCCAGCGCTATCCCGCACCCTTGGCTACCGAGGTGATGGACCGTATCGATTTTGAATTACGAGTCATTGCGGACATGGGCTTCTCCGCTTACTTCCTTGTGGTGTGGGACCTCATCAAGTATGCCAAAGACCACGGCATCCGGGTGGGGCCCGGGCGCGGCAGTGCGGCTGGAAGTGCAGTCTCGTACTGCCTGCGGATCGTCGATCTCGACCCCATTCGCTATGACTTGCTGTTCGAGCGTTTTCTCAACCCGGGCCGTAAGCAGATGCCCGACATCGACATGGACTTCGACGAGCGGTACCGCTCCGACATGATCAAATACGCAGCAGAGCGCTACGGATGGGACAAAGTGGCCCAGATCGTCACTTTCTCCACCATCAAAGCCCGAGCTGCGGTGCGCGATGCGGCCCGGGTACTCGGCTATCCGTACGCCGTGGGCGATCGAGTAGCCAAGGCCATGCCTCCCTTGGTGATGGGTCGCGACACCCCTTTGTATGCGTGCTTAGAGGAGCACCCAAAGTACCTGGACGGTTACAAAACGGCGATCGAGCTCCGCAACATGTACGCCACCGATCCGGACGTCAAGCGGGTGGTGGATGTGGCCAAGGGGCTGGAAGGTCTTCGTCGTGGCGATGGCATCCATGCAGCTGCGGTGGTGATCACCCGGCGCCCCCTCACCGACTACCTGCCTATCCAACGCAAGCCCGAGCCTGGCGGCAAGCCCGAAGACGCCCCCATCGTCACTCAGTACGAAATGCATGGCGTGGAGGATCTCGGTCTGCTGAAGATGGACTTCCTGGGGCTGCGTAACCTCAGCGTCATCGATCGTGCCCTCGTGCTCATCGAGGCCACCACTGGCACCCGCCCCGACATCGACAACGTCGACCTCGAAGACGAGCGCACTTACGAGTTGCTGCGTCGAGGAGATTCCATCGGCGTGTTCCAGCTCGAGGGTGGCCCCATGCGCTCACTCATCCGTTCTCTGGCGCCTACGTCCTTCGACGATGTGGCGGCATTGGTGGCCCTTTACCGGCCGGGACCCATGGCCGCCAACATGCACAACGACTACGCCGATCGTAAGAACGGTCGTAAGCCCATCGAGTATTTCCATCCCGATGCCGAGTCCCTTCTGGGCGACACTCAGGGCCTGATGATCTATCAGGAATCCATGATGCGAGTGGCTCAGAAATTCGCCGGATATTCCCTGGAAGAAGCAGACAACCTGCGCAAGGCAGCAGGTAAGAAGGTCCGCGAAATCATGGCCAAAGAACGAGGAAAGTTCGTGGCCGGGTGTGAGGCCACCGGCTACGGCGCTGCACTGGGGACCAAGATCTTCGACATCATCGAGCCGTTTGCCGACTACGCGTTCAACAAGAGCCACAGCTTTGGGTACGGCTTCGTCAGCTACCAAACGGCGTGGCTCAAGGCCAATCATCCGGCTGAGTATCTGGCGGCATTGCTCACCAGCGTCAAAGACGACAAAGACAAAACCGCCGTGTATCTGTCGGAGTGCCGGACCATGGGCTTGTCGG
>JAYVGK010000127.1:0-5615 GCA_043772215.1 Acidimicrobiales bacterium
ATGACCGATTTGGCCATCGGCGTCGATCGCGCCGGCGCCGATGCATGGGTATGGCCGGAAGCGTTCTCCTTGGCAATGTCCGTAGGCGCCCCACCCGACACGTTCAACACCCAGGGCCAGAACTGGGGCCTGCCCCCATTCAATCCGTGGCGGTTGCGAGATGCTGGGTACGAACCATTCATTCGTACCGTCCGCTCGGCTTTTCGCCACGCTGGCGCCGTAC
Organism: Acidimicrobiales bacterium; assembly: GCA_043772215.1. Lineage (GTDB taxonomy): Bacteria > Actinomycetota > Acidimicrobiia > Acidimicrobiales > JANYDT01 > JANYHQ01. The sequence goes on from JAYVGK010000127.1 coordinate 224, forward strand.
GGATGGACCACGTGATGGGGCTGTTCCGTTTGTGGTGGATCCCGGAGGGTGCTGCCCCCACCGAAGGTTGCTATGTGTACCTACCGTTCAAGGATCTTCTGGGTATCTTGGCGCTGGAATCACAACGCGCCCAGGCGCCCGTGGTGGGCGAGGATCTGGGGACGGTGGAGGACTACGTGCGAGTTGAATTGTCAGCGCGCAGAGTACTTTCGTACAAGCTCACCCAGTTCGAAACCGTCCCGGCCTCGCAATTGCCCATGGAATCCATGGCTGCCATCACCACCCACGATTTGCCCACCATCGCCGGCATCTGGACGGGTACCGACCTGGTGGAAGCAGCAGCTGTGGGTTCGCGACCCTTTACTCGGGGCACGGCCGCAGTGCGAGCGTCGCTGGCTGAGCGAGCCGGAACGCCGCTCGAATCCGGCGTTGACCCCGTCGATGATCTGCTGTCCCCCCTGGCTGACCACGAGCGGGCAATGCTGTCCGATCTCCTTGGGTTGGGTATTGACGAAACCCTCGATGTGCCTCCCTATTCCGTGGCAGAAATCGCGCAGCGCAGGGGGCTGGCGGTCGACGATGTCATAGCCACGTTGGAGCGCATCCCGGCCGAGTTGTCCACTGCCCACGCCGCTGGTGTGGATCCCCTCATCCGAGCGCTGCACACCGAATTGGCCACCGCCCCAAGCCGACTCATCAGCGCCACGCTCGACGATGCACTGGCGGTGCAAGAACGTCCCAACCTGCCGGGAACTGTGGATGAGCGTCCCAATTGGCGAATTGCGCTTCCGGTGCTGTTGGAGGACATACTCAGGGCCGAGCGCACTGCCGCCATCGCCGCTTCGCTCCAACGCTTGAACCCCTCCTAGGGTGACAAGGTGCTGATCGAGAAGATCCCCCTGTGGCTGGCCGAAACCAATGCGTATCTTGTGGCGCCCTCCGGACCCGGGGGTGAGTGCGTGCTGGTGGATGCCCCTCCAGATCCAGCCGCCATTCTCGATCGCCTGCAGTTCCATGGGTTGCGATTGGTGGCGCTGCTGTCCACCCACGGCCACATCGACCACATCGGTGGAGTGAAGGAAGTGGTGAAGGCCCAAGATCATCCCGTGCCAGTACACATCCACGAGTTGGACCGACACATGCTGCTCGACCCACGGGGCACCAGCGGATCGTTCGGTCAGTATTTGGGCCAGTTGGACGTGTCCGCACCGGAGTTGATCGAGGGCCTCGATGACGGGCAGGTGGTGCGGGGGGCGGGGATGAAGTTCACCTGCCTACACACGCCCGGTCACACCATGGGCTCGGTGTGTCTACGCCTCGACATCGATGACGCACCGCCGATTCTGTTCAGTGGGGACCATCTGTTTGCCGGGTCCATCGGCCGCACGGACATGGCCGGCGGATCGTTTCCGGCTCTGATGGAGTCGATGGCCACCAAGATCATGCCGCTCGATGACGACGTGGCGGTGCTCCCCGGCCACGGCCCCAACACCACCATCGGCCGAGAGCGGGCCACCAATCCGTTCATCGTGGGCATGCTCCAAGGTGACTTCGACGATGCGCCGCCCCGGCAGTGGGGCTGAGCATTTGCCGAACCGGTGTTTCACAGCGAGGCGTAAGCGGCGTCCACCAACGCTTGGCAGCGAGGGTCGCTGGTATGGCCGTGGTCCAGGGCACTCATGACGTACGCGAAAGACATACCGGTCCTGCGGTCGCCGAATGCCAATGACCCGCCGGCCCCCGGATGGCCGAACCCTCCCGTGCGCATGATCGACGACGAGTTGGGCAGCATGAATCCCAGACCGAAGCACGTGTCGCGTTGCAATACCAGATCCATACCGGTCGATTGCGGCGTGCAGGCAGCGTCCATGGTGGCGGCACTGAGGAGCTCACCGGTGACCATGGCCTCATAGATGCGAGCCAACCCGGTGGCCGTAGCGATGCCGTTTGCGGCGGGCCACTCGGCCTTGTGCAGGGCCGGGTCGTTGAACACCCGCTGCTGTTGGCTGGGATTGGAGAACACCCGCCTGGTGAGCGAGCCCTTGGTCATCAATGCCCGGTTGAATGCAGTCAGCGATTCATCCGGAACTGATGACGATGCCACCGTCGTGAGCCGTGACACCCGGGACTCCAATGCCGGCGGGAGACCAATCCATGCTTCGGCCCCCAGTGGTCCGGCGATTTCTTCGGCGAAGAACGCGCCCAGTGAACGCCCACTTGCGCGTGCCACCACCTCACCCAACAACCACCCGTACGTCAGCGCGTGGTAGCCGTGGGCGCTACCCGGTTCCCATTCCGGAGTTTGGGCTGCCAATTGCGCGGCCGCCCATCCGGGTCGATGGCAATCTTCGACGGATACCCGTTCGGTGAATGCCGCCAAACCCGCTTGATGGGTCATGAGGTGGCGAGCCGTGATCTGCTGCTTACCGGCGGCGCCGAACACCGGCCAGTACGACGACACCGGTGCGTCGATGTCGAGTTGACCCCATTGCCACAACAGCAACACGCATGCCGCCGCCAATCCTTTGGTGGTGGAGAACACCAATTGAGCGCTGTCTTGGGTCCAGGGCCGGATTTCACGATGGTCGGCCAAGCCACCCCACAGGTCCACCACGTTCTCCCCGTTGATACGCACCGTCACCGCCGCTCCGGACTCTTGACGATCGGAAAAGTTACGGCTGAACTCATTGCGTACGGCTTCGAAACGCGAGTCGCAATAACCGTGGATCGTGGTGTTGGTGGGGTTGGTCATGACGGCGGACCCTACCGGGTACCAACCATCTCAGTGCAGGTGAGAAGCCACCAACTGGGTGAGGTCGGCAACGTTCGGCAGTGGTCCCCGAACCAAATTCACGGGCTCGATGGTGAGAAACGCTTCGCTATGTCCCACTGCTCGGCCCTGCAAACTGATGACAAGAGACAGAGTGGTGCCGTCCTTGGTGCGCAACAAGGCTTCCATCAGCGCGCAACTACGATCCACATACGTGACGTCACCAATACGGTGCGCCACCTCCAGCAAACGCAGATACGCATCGTCGATCGGCATGGCCAACGCAATGGTGTCTGGTCCAATCAACCACACTTCATCTGTGTGCCGATCATCTGCATGCAAATGATCCTGCCAGGCGGGCGGATCCACGGTAACGGGTTGTGGAACAGCAACCAGTTGCGCCACCAACATTCGATAGGCAGTGATGACGGTACGAACGCCATCGCCGCTTTGGCCGCTGTGATCGGGATGCAGTGCGAACAGTCGTTGCCGATAGGCGTTGCGCAACTCATCAGCGCTGGCGGTCGGGATCACCCCCAACACCGACTGGGCTTCAACGGTGTCCATGTGGAGAATTGTACGGGTGCTAGGGGCTATAGCTCTGTATGCGTCCCTGAGTGCGCATGGACGCAGTGAGGACGTCCGTACCGTGTTCATCGGAGGCACCGAGGCCCACGATGTCGCTCCGGGCCTGGTCGCTGCTGCCCGGGCAACGCAAAACCTGGTTGCCTCCCAGGCCCCGGAACGAGCCCATGGGGAGCCGGGTTCCGTCGCTCAACTGGAACCACATGCGATAACTACCCTTGGGCAGACCAGTGGCAGTGAGTTGAACGTACGTACCTGACTCGCGTTCGCTGACCCACGCCACCGCCGACGAACCCGGTATTCCGGCAGCCAGTGCAATACGCTCGCCGCTGAACGTTGGACGGGCAATGGAGTGGCGGCCAACTGTGACCGCGCCCACCACCAAGATCGATGCTGCCGCCAGAAGTCCGACTGCAGAAAGCACTCGGCGGCGGCGCTGTTCGGAGGCTGCCCTGGCCAGCAACCGATCACCGAGCTGTACCGGTACGTCTGAGTCGTCCAGCGAAAAATCGTTGGGGAGCCCAGCCAACGCATCCACCACGACACGCAACGATCCCAACTCCTGGCGGCATGACGCACAGTTGTCACTGTGGCGGCGGAACTCGAACGCAGCAGCGCCATCCATCCCGCCGGAGAGGTACGCCCCAATCTCCTCTGTGCGCATACATTTACTGGATCCGAGGCCAGCGCCGCCCTGCTCAGTCATTCCAACCCATTTCCTCGAGCGCCAAGCGCAATGCCTTGAGCCCATAGAACGATCGTGAACGCAACGTACCTTCGGGCACCCCCAACTCCAGTGCCACCTCGGCATAGGGGCGGCCGCGCACATACGTCTCAACGATGGCCACGCGATGATCGGGCCGGATCCGCCGCAACGCCTCCTCCACCATCCAACCGGTGATCACTTCATCGATCCTCTCCGGCTCGGCGATATCGGGAGTGGTTGCCTCCCTTGACAGCACCGGGCGGACATTTCTGGCCCTCAACATGTCGGTAGTGGTGTTGCGAGCAATGGAGAACAGCCATGCCCGTTGCGAGCCCAAGCCCTGATCGAAGCGATGCAAGTTGCGCCATGCTTTGAGAAACGTGTCCTGCATGGCCTCTTCGGCGGCAGCGCGGTCACCGAGCGCTCGTTGACAAAACCGCAAGATCTCTGCGGCATGCAGGTCGTAGAGCAACCGCAACGATTCGAGCGAGGACGCCCGAGGAACGGCGGTGAGAGCCGATACCTCCTGACGCCGGGCTCGAAACGGGGAGAGCATGGGATTCTGGCTCAGCCCTTGGTGAGGATGAGCAGGAACCCGAACGCGCCGTTGTCCTCCACGGTGACGACACCCGGGATATTCGGTGCTTCGATGCCGTAGTCGGCATTGGAGATCGACGCTTTCCCCAATATTTGAAGTTGACCGGCGTTGAGTTGAGCCGACACCGGCACATCGATTTCCTTGGTGACTCCGTGCAATGTGAGCTTGCCCTTGGCCACCACGTCCACCTTGCCCGTGGTAGCTCCCGCCGGAATCACGATAGCGTCAGCCACGAAGGTGGCAGTGGGGAATGTGCTGGTTTGGATGCCCCTCGTTTTGAGTTGGTTGTCGCGACGACCCTCGCCCGAACTGAGTGATGCCATGTCCACTGTCATGGTCACCTTGGCTGTGAACCCACTGCCTCCCTTGGCCAGGGTGATCGTGCCGGTGACGCTTTTGGTACTCCCTACCGCCGTCTTCTTGCCTCCGACCGTGAAGTTCTCATCCACTCGATATTCGGCCGAGGACCCTGTGCCCACTGTCCAGGTGCCTACCGGGTCAACCGCAGCGGCGAGAAGCGTGGTGTCAGCGGCACCCTTGACCACTACCCACACCTTTTTGCTCTTCACCTTGGTGCAGAGCAGTCGTGGGGAACTTCCACTGGCCCTGTTGGTGGCGTTGAGTGTGGTGCACGATGCACCGGCCTTGGGCTTCACAGCAGCCCCGGCGCCCAAGGTGCTGAAACCAACTATGGCGCCGATGACGCCAACGGCAGTGAGAATCTTCACGGAAC
>JAYVGK010000128.1:0-8307 GCA_043772215.1 Acidimicrobiales bacterium
GGTCATTCGCCAGCCCGCTTCTCTCGGGGACTGTATCCGGCCGGCCGGAGAAGATCTCGAGGCCGGCCAACTGGCATTCACCAAAGGCACGGTGTTGGAGGCTGGTCATCTCGGGGTATTGGCCAGCCTCGGAACTGCCACCGCCCGGGTGTTTCGACGGCCTCGGGTAGGCGTTATCTCCACCGGTGACGAGTTGGTGGAGGCCCCAGCTGCGTTGGGCGTGGGCCAAATTCGCGATTCCAATCGTCGCACCCTGATCGCTTTGGTGACCCGAGCCGGTGGTGATGCGGTGGACCTCGGCCTGGTCCGTGATGACGAAGCAGCCATCGAACAAGCCCTCACCCAAGGTCTGAACTCCTGCGACGCACTGGTGACCAGTGGGGGAGTGAGCATGGGTGACTTCGACTTCATCAAGGTGGTGCTCAATCGCCTGGCAGCCCGAGCCCAAGAGCCCATGAGGTGGATGCAGATTGCCATCCGTCCCGCCAAGCCATTGGCTTTTGGGGTGTTGATGGGCAAGCCCGTGTTTGGTTTGCCGGGCAACCCCGTGAGTTCCATGGTCAGTTTTGAGCTGTTTGCCAGGCCCGGGCTCCGTGGTCTCATGGGATACGAGCACACCGATGTAGGCACCATTCGTCCCACGCTGCCCGCCATTGCTGATGCGCAGTTTGCCCGCCAGGCGGACGGCAAGGTGTACTTCGTTCGAGCCCAATGTCGTATGCACGCGGACGGTCGGCTCCATGTGCGACCGCTGTCCGGGCAGGGTTCCAACCTGCTGTATTCCATGGCCCTGGCCAATGCATTGGTGGTGCTCCAAGACGGCCCGGGGGTTGCCAGTGGGGCCGAGGTACAGGTGTTGCTGAGCGGAGAATTGCTGCCGGAGCTCGCTCCCTGACGCGTGGCAATTGCCGTTGGGCCAGCAGTAAGGTCATTCCATGGCTGCTCTGGTGGATTCCTTCGGACGAACGGTGCGCGACCTGCGCATCTCCATCACGGACCGGTGCAATTTCCGATGTACATATTGCATGCCTGCCGAAGGCATGAACTGGTTGCCTCGCGAAGAGTTGCTGACATTCGAAGAAATTGAGCGAGTGGCCCGGGTATGCACCAGTCGCCTTGGGTTCAATGGCATCCGCCTCACGGGCGGAGAGCCCACGGTACGGGCCCATCTGCCGATTTTGGTTCAGCGCTTGGCCGCTCTTGGGGTGGATTTGGCCATGACCACCAATGGGGTGACCTTGCCGCTTCTGGTTGACGAATTGAAGGCGGCGGGCCTTAATCGGCTCAACATCAGCTGCGATTCGCTGAACCGAGACCGTTTTTACCAAATGACTCGCCGTGATGATCTGCCCCGAGTGCTCGAAGGTATCAAGGCCGCCCAGCGGGCCGGGTTCAGTCCCATCAAAATAAATGTGGTGCTCATCCGGGGCGTCAATGATTCCGAGATCGTGGACTTTGCCCGCTTCGGTCGTGACCACAACGTAGGAGTGCGTTTCATCGAGTTCATGCCGCTCGACGCCGACGACGCCTGGACCAACGATCAGGTGGTGCCATCATCGGAGGTCATCGCCACCATCAATGAGGTGTTTGCGCTGGAGCGGCGCAACCATGGGGCTGAGCCGGCCGCCCGGTGGGCGTATGTCGATGGGTTGGGTGATGTGGGCGTAATCGCCAGCGTCAGTGAGCCGTTCTGCGGCGACTGCGACCGGGTTCGCATCACCGCCGAAGGCAAGTTCTGTACCTGCCTGTTTGCCACCGATGAATTCGACCTACGGGCCATTCTGCGTGGTCCGCTGCCCAATGGCCAGATCGATGATGCACTCGAAGCCGAAGTACGTAGGGCCGTGGGTCTCAAGTGGGCGGGGCACTCCATCAATCAGGTCAACTTCATCCGGCCATCTCGCAGTATGAGCCAAATCGGCGGCTGATCACCCCTACGTTCGGCCGCTTTCATGGGCCTGTGCTCGTCCGCTTCGCTTCCGTGCTCGGCCGCTTCGCTGTTCCTACGTCACGACGAAGACTCAAGTATTTCGCCCAGCCTGCCGACGTTTGTTGCCACGAGGTGATACATGAGTAACGAACTGCATCTTCCCGACATTTTGCGTCCTCCCACTATTCCGGCGGAGTTGGACGTGCCCATGCTGCTGGTCGAGCAGATGGTGCTGCGCCGCACCTTTGTGCTGGAGCAGACCTCCACGCATCAGTTGGAAATTGACATCGGTCTCGACATCGAGATCGTGGACAAGGCCTTCGAGTCGCTGCGCAACAAAAAACACGTGAACGTGTTGGGCCTCACCGGGTCCAATTACCGTTTTGAACTCACCAGCGTCGGTCGCTCTCGGGCTGAAGACGCAATGGCTAGGTGCAGTTACAACGGCATCACGCCGGTGTCGCTACGCCGATACAGCGAAGTTGTGCAATTGTTGCGGGCTGAGTCGCATCTCGATGCCGGTGATGTACGCCGTGCCCTCGCCGAATTGGTGGTGAGTGATGAGTTGGTGGACCGGGTAGGTCCCGCCTTCGCCACCCAACGACCCATCCTCTTGCACGGCCCCTCCGGCACTGGAAAAACCAGCATTGCCGAGCGCTTGGTTCGCCTCTATGACGATGCGGTGGCCATTCCTCATTCTGTGGAAATCGACGGCCAGATCATTGTGGTGTTCGACCCCATTGTGCACCGTCCATTGGTACGTCAGCCCGATGGACTCGACCCTCGTTGGGTGATCTGTGAGCGTCCCATGGTGGTGGCGGGGGGTGAGTTGGAGTTGAGCATGCTCGACCTCAAACGCGACCCCGTGAGTGGTATCTACATGGCTCCGCTGCAGATGAAAGCCAACAACGGCTTGTTGGTGGTGGACGACTTCGGCCGCCAGATGATTCCTCCGGCAGCGCTGTTGAACCGCTGGATCGTGCCGCTGGAACGCCGCGTTGACTACCTCACGCTGGACTACGGCTTGAAGTTCGTCATACCGTTTGAATTATTGGTGGTGTTCTCCACCAACATCCCCCCGTTGGAACTCGGTGACGAGGCCTTTTTCCGTCGTATCCCCAACAAGATTCATGTGGGCGCAGTATCTGCTGACGAGTTTGACCAGATTACCGAGATTGCGCTGGACAAATGTGGTTTCGAACAGAATCCGGGCGATCCGCGAATGTTTCGACAACTCTGCGAAGAAGTGGGTGTCACGTCGTTGCGCCCCTGTATCCCAATCGACGTATGCCGTATTGCGCGCAGCATCTGCGACTTCGAGCGACTTCCGATGCACCTCAGTCGGGCCGTGGCCATGCGCGCCGCTGAGATGTATTTCACCGCTACGGCCACCAGAACCGAGACGCGAGTAGCGATGTTGGCCACCCCCACTCAACCTTCCGCGGTCAAGCCACTGCTGCTGTCGTTTTCCAAGCCACTGCAAGACGCCCCGGCTTGACGTACACCGCCCGATAAGCTCATCACATGCCCGATCGTTCCCTCACCCACATCGATCCCCTCGGGCGCGCCCGGATGGTGGACGTCACTCCCAAAGACCCCACTCATCGACGCGCCGTGGCCCGATGCACTGTGCGGATGGAACCGGAAACGGTGAACCTGGTGGCATCCAACGCCATGTCCAAGGGCGACGTGCTGGCCGTGGCCAGAGTGGCGGGCATCCAAGCGGCCAAGCAGACGTCGAGCTTGATTCCGTTGTGTCACCCGCTATTGGTGGGGTCGGTGTTCGTGAACTTCACATTGGGAGATGACACGATCGAGGTGGAGGCTCAAGTGGATTGTATGGACCGCACCGGCGTGGAGATGGAAGCCATGACCGCTTGCGCCGTGGCCGGTCTCACCATCTACGACATGTGTAAATCGGTGGATCGGGCCATGGTCATCGGAGAGCTCACCTTGTGGGAGAAGACCGGTGGACGCTCCGGCACCTATCGCCGAAGTGCCCCCCCGATGAACGCAGAGTGAACGGCCATGCCTACGACAGTTAGCAAATCAGGTAACTTCAGCTAGCACTTTGTCGGATATCCGGTTCTCGCGGGTAGGCTCTCCAAGTTCTTGCGGTCAAGGCAAAGATTTCGCGCTGGATCCGCAACGCAACATCCACAACGGAAAGGTGTTCGTCCCGAGTGAGCATTGTCGTAATTCTGGGTATTGCCTGGTCAGCGTTTCTCATCCGAACGGTGGGAAAATGGTTGTCGGGGCGCTCAGCAAATTCCATGGACGATTTTGGACGCACCCTGTCACGTCTGGGTAATCAGCGTCGACCCGTGCCATTTTTGTACTCGGGCTCGCCAATTCCCGAGCGAGGCCGGCCCCGCTCCACGGTGATCGCCGCCACCCGTGCTCGCCGAGCATGCAAACGCCGTCGCGACGTGTTCTTGGCCCTCTGTGCATTGGCGACTGGTTCGCTGGTACTGGGGCTGCTTCCCGGGCTCGGAGCGCTTCTCACGTTTCACATCGTCGTCGACGTCATGCTCGGGCTGTATACCGCGGCCTTGCTGCGTCGTAAGGTTGCGCCGGCGTCTCTGGCTATTCGCCAAGGGGCACCGGCGACCCGTTTCGCTGATGGGCTTGAGCGTCGCTACGATCTCGGGACCGGGTACGCCCTCGCCTCTGGCGAATAGCAGGGTCGCTGCTAAGGTGGGAGTGGGCCTACGGGTCGTTTCTGGGGGGCGTAGCTCAGTTGGCAGAGCGCTTCGGTCGCATCGAAGAGGTCGTGGGTTCGATTCCCATCGCCTCCACCAGCGCTTTACAGGTTGGCCACGATGGCGGCGCCCACGATTCCTGCTTCATTGGTCAATTGCGCAGGAACCAATCGAGTGCGAGTGGTGAGCAACGGTAGGAATTTCTCGGACTTCTCACTGACTCCGCCTCCAACGATGATGAGGTCGGGCCACAGCATGGACTCCACGTGGTTGAGGTAGTAATTGACCCGTTTGGCCCACTGCTTCCACGACCAATCGTTGCGATCCTTGGCGTTGGCCGACGCTTCCCACTCACCGTCCTTGCCATCGACGAGCATGTGGCCGAACTCCACCCCCGGCATCGACACGCCGCGATAGGCAAGTCCACTGCCGATACCGGTGCCAAAGGTAAGCATCAACACCATGCCCTCCTCGCCTTGCCCTGCCCCGTAACGCATCTCCGCCATCACTGCAGCCTGGGCATCGTTGATGACGTTGAACGGACGCCCGATGCCCTGTTGAAGGAATTCGTCAGCGTTGAGATTGAGCCAGCCTTGGTCCATGTTGGCGGCCGTCCGGGTGACGCCAGCGGTGACCACCCCCGGAAAGGTGACCCCGATCGGTCCGACGGTGTCGAAGGAATCGACCACCTGGCGAACCACTTCCAACACAGCCGCCGGGGTGGGCGGCGATGGGGTGGGGATACGCACCCGATCGGCCATCAATTGCCCGGTGGTGAGGTCCACCGGCGCTCCTTTGATACCGGATCCACCGATGTCCACACCCAACACGGCCGATTTGCGGGAGCGACTGGAAGCAGCGGCAGCGATCATGAGCGAAGTGTGACACGCGCAGCCCAAATGCCCCGTCAATCCGGACACTGAGTTGGTCGGTACGATGGCCAGGGTGCGCTTGGACCAACATGATGGCCATTCAATCCTCGACGCTTACGTCAAGATGCGGATGTCATTGTCCCCGGTCGAGGTGGTGGTGTGGTTCACCGGAAGTGTGTACGCATACATTGACGGCGACAGCCATCACCTGTTCGGGGTGCAGGGGTACAACATCGGTCGCAGCATGCAGGTGAACGGTGGATACGACCTGCTCTCACGTGAGGTGATGCTGTATTGCGACCCGCACACCAATTCCACATTGCATGAGTTCCCTAACCCGTTCACCGGGCGAATCAACCAAGTGTTGCATCGATGGATCGATCCGCTGAATGTTCAGTTAAGGTATGAAGACACATCATCCGTGCCCCAGGTAGTCATCGCCGGCACCCATGTTCATATGTGCACAGATGTAGTGGAGCACAGTTTCAATCCACTCTCGCCTCGACGGTGGCCAGTTGAATCCGGGGGCGACGACTACCGCCATTCGGAGTTCTCGCGTCTCATTGCCACGGTGGCCGACGTTGACAACGATGGCGATTCTGCGTCGGCTCAACTGAGTGTGGTCCGGTTGGGACCGTGGTTGCCGTGGATGGGGATGGGAAATGCGCCGGGCCACCTCAACTATCACTTGGGTGGTTGCCAAATTGATACATATCAGTCGTTGCCATCGCAATTGCGTACCGAAGTGGAGGACGGGCATTCCGAGTTCATGTTTGCGCCCGCATCGTTCAGCGCCCCGAACGAGACGGAGTGGACGATGTATTCGAAACTTCGCCGGCCGATGGTCGACTGGAGGGAGTAGGGAGGCCTGGTGAGCACCGAAGCGAAGCGGCGGAGCGCAGCGGGAACATTACGGCCGATGGATCGGTAGTGGCTCATTGGGGCGTTCATCGGTCCGTAGGCTGACGGCCATGTCCCCCAGTGCACCGCCTCCCCTCCCGCTCGTTGATCTGCACGAGTGGGTGTCGTTCGAAGATCCCGAGGATGCCCGTACCTGGACATTCGACCTGACGTTCATGACCAGCAACTATTCGTGCATATTCGGTCAGGGCTGCAAAGGAGTGCTCACCGAGGACACCACCGAATGGTCGCAGGGCTGCTGTAGCTATGGAGCTCACTTGGTGGACGAGGCGGACTTTGCCAACCTCAAACGCCGGGCCGCTCGGCTCACCGCTGAACAGTGGCAGTTCAAACCAGCGCCCGAAGCCCGCAACGTGAAGCTCACCAAGAAAAGTGATGAAGGGGTGCGGGTCACCAAACTGGTGGACGATGCATGCATCTTCCTCAATCGCCCGGAGTTCCCTGGCGGCGCCGGATGCGCACTACATCGCGCCGCACTGGATGCTGGTGAGCGCCCGCTGGACTGGAAGCCCGAGGTCTGCTGGCAGGTGCCACTGCGTCGTGACGACACCACCGATGTCAACGGCCACGTCACCACCACATTGCGCGAATGGAAGCGCCGAGATTGGGGCGAAGGAGGCGTCGACTTCCATTGGTGGTGCACCGAGTCGCCTGAGGCGTTCGTGGATCGCCAACCGGTCTACGTCACGCTGCGCGACGAGATCGTGGAAATGACCAGCGTTGCGGCGTACGAGTTGTTGTCCGCTCATTTGGCAGAGCGACGTAAGGCCAAGGTCACATTTTTGCCGCACCCGGCGCTGCGTCGGGCTGTGCAGCCCTGACTTCGACGGCCAATTTGGCCGGTGCCACCTGTAGGTAGGCCTCGGTGATGATGGCCGCCAGTTCGTCACGATCAATGGCGTGCTCCAGTCGCACCCCGATCCAGCCCCTTCCACCGACATAGGGCGGTACGAAGAATCGATCCGGTTCGTCGTCGACGAGTTCCGCCTGCGCCCCCAGCGAAGCGGCGCACCAAATTCCCACGATCCCGTCGCCGTGATGATCGTCGACGAACATCACGAACGTCTTCTTCCCCCTGATGAAGAACGTGGGCAACCCATGCGACAGGCGTTCAGTGACTTGGGGCAGACCCATCGCCATCGAGCGGACCACCTCAAGCGGATCGAACCGTTTTGCCACGCCGACAACGTAGTGGGTGGTCGCAGGAAGAGGGCGTGACCGTGGAACCATGATGAGTATGGAACTCAGGGGTCGCCACATTGTTTTGGAGCCGTTGATCAGCGATCATGTTGCGGCGCTGGCAGACGCTGCGGCTGAGGCTCGAGAAAGCTACGCATGGGCGCCAGTACCCCGGACCAGGCAAGACGCTGAAGCATTTGTGGCCTCTCGATTGGCGTTGCGCGACGCAGGGACCTGGTTCAGCTACGCCACCCGCCGCTTGCGCGACGACGTGGTGGTCGGATCCACGTCGTTTCTGAACATCGAACGCTGGGACTGGCCCGCCGCTACCGGAAATCCCGACTCGGTGGAGATCGGCAGTACGTGGCTGGCGGCATCGGCGCAGCGATCCGTGGTCAACACCGAGGCGAAGTTCCTCATGCTCCAATATGCGTTCGACACGTGGGGGGTGCAGCGGGTCCAGATCAAGACCGATACCCGCAACACCCGGAGCCGGGCCGCCATCGAACGGTTGGGCGCCACCTTGGAAGGGATTTTGCGCAGCTATCAAGCGGCTCAGGGCGACCTTGGATGGGGAGGTGTGCGCGACACCGCCATGTATTCGATCACCCGCCCAGAGTGGGCAACAGTGAAGGCCGGATTGCTACATATGCTCAATGGATAGCGAAGTTCGGGAAAGTATGCCCGATATCGGGCAAATTAG
>JAYVGK010000129.1:0-8480 GCA_043772215.1 Acidimicrobiales bacterium
CCAGCCCGTCGCCCACAACCATCGTGGCCTCCACTGGGATCACAGAGTCAGCCCCAAGAGGCATGGGGGCGCCGGTCATGATGCGCACGGCCGTACCAGCAACCACCTTGGCGGTTGGGGCGGCGCCAGCGGCCAGCGTGGCGATGATCTCCAGCTCAACCGGTACATCATCGGTAGCTGCACTGGTGTCGGCGGCCCGTACAGCAAAGCCGTCCATGGCGGTGTTGGCGAATGGCGGAATGGCCTCGCAGGCATAGACGTCCTCGGCCAGTACCAGTCCTAGGCAGTCGGCCAACTTGGTGTCCATCACCGGGAGAGCCGCACAGCGTGCCAACACCCACGCCTGCGCTTCGTCTAGAGAGAGCAACGCCATAAGGTCAAACCTTGGCAGATCACGCACCCCAGCGAAACCAGCACCCGCTAGTGGTTCTGGAATATTTCGGCGGCGAACTACGCTGGCACTCCTACCTGGCGAGTGCCAGCAGTCCGTTTTTTGGTCGAACCCTCGGAGCACCCATGCCCACGTACGAATACGCCTGCAAGAGTTGCGGCAACCGCTTCGACATCGTCCAGTCGTTTTCCGATGACGCCCTGACCGTTTGTAGCAAGTGTCAGGGCCCGCTGAAGAAGGTGTTCGGCAACGTTGGCATCTCGTTCAAGGGCAGTGGATTCTACAAAACTGACAGTCGGGCCAGCACCAGCGCCTCCAGTACCGCCAAGTCCTCGAACGGCTCCAGTGGATCGGGCGGATCGTCTGACTCTCCATCGTCCGGGGGGTCATCCGAGGGATCATCGTCGACCTCGTCTGACTCGGGCAGTTCGTCGGGTTCCAAGGACTCGTCCACTTCGAGCACCACCAAGACCGGTAGCGGTTCGTCGAGCAGCGGTTCATCCGGCGAAAGTTCCAAGTCGCACGGCCACTCCCACGGCCCAGGGTCCCACACGCACTAACGGCTTTTGATAGCGGCAGTCGGCACCGGGGATTGCGCTGAACGTGGTCGGGATGGTCTTTTGCCCTGAACGCCCAGTGAACGCAACCTCGGGCGTACCAACATGCTGCGCCCGAATGTGGGTCCGGTCTTGCGTCAAGTCGATCCGGCGTGGCACTGTTCACTTCTTCCCTCTCGACCGCTGTTCGCTCGCGTCCTGCACAGAAGCAGGAGAGGGAGGCCCCAGTGCGCCTCATGCGCCATCACCGTTCGGTGATCGTTTTTTGGACCGTCACGGCACTACTGGCCGTTGTGTCGGGCCGGCTCGTTGGCCGGGCCGTCACCAGCACGGGAGCCAGTCGCTGGGGCCCGGTACGCCGCGTCGCAGTGGTCACCACTCGGATCAGCCCCGGAGACCCGCTGCTGGCCATCGATCTCGAACTGCGGGATATCCCGCAGTCCTTTGCCCCGCACAAACCGATCCTGACCCTGGCAGAGGCCACCGGGCGAACCGTTCGACGCGAATTGGCCCCCGGCGCTCCCATTGACGGTGAAGATCTGGTCCCCAGTCTGGTGAGCGGTTTGGCCGCCAAAACCGGACCACGTCGGCGCACCATGATCGTGGCCACCACCGATGGTGCGTTGCGCCTGGCGTCGGGCGACAGAGTGGACGTTTTGGCGTCGCTAGATGGCAGCGGAGCCACCGAAGTGGTGGTACACGATGCCGAGGTCCTGGCTCGAACCGATCGGGCAGTGACCGTGGCGGTCACCATCGCCGACGCCCCCGTGTTGGCCCAAGCCCTCACCTCACGATCGGTGACACTGGCCCTTCGAGGTGGCTAGTCATGACGCCCCCTATGAAGTGGAACCCATGACTGACGGACTTGCTCGACGAGTGGGCACGTTGGCGGGCATATTGGCGGGCATGACGACATCGTGGACGTGGACGTTGCGGAAGGGGCGCTGCGTCGACACGATGCCGTGATCACGTCAAACCCCGCTCACGTACGCGTCATCGCCAATTCGGTGAACACCCGGCTTCCCATCGAGACCGTCTAGGTGATCGAAGGCACGATGCGTGCCGTCCACTTCCGGGCCGCATCGAAATGGTGGCCCATCGCCCGGCCCGCTCGTAGTGAGACCAGAAACTCTGCTGGTGTTGAAAAGTCGGGCATCTCCATATACGCAGCACCGATGGCATCGGGGACATGGGCATCGCTGCCGGCTCCACCAGGCAGGTCGTGGAGTTGGGCAAAGTCCTCGGCGCGCTTTGTGAGATGAGGTAGCGATACTTTGGCATTGAGCACCTCCACCGCATCGATGAGCCCGGCTTCCGCCAACTGTTGCATCACGTCATCTCGCAATGCCTGGCGCATTGGATCAAACGGATGGGGTACGTACACCACACCGCCCTGCTCATGCACTCGGTGGCAGAACTCGTCGGGGCGTATGCCTTGGGGGATTCGCTCGATGAGGAACAGGCCAATGAGCTCCCCTGCGGTGGTGCGCAATTCTTCACCCACCACCACCCGACACGGCAGAACATCGCGCATGGCCACGGCACCGTTGGTGGCGGAGTGGTCCGTAATGCACAGCACGTCAATGCCCGTGGCCGTGACTGCTGCCAACAGCTCGTCGGGAGTAGTGGTGGCGTCGCCACTCCACATCGTGTGGGAGTGGCAGTCGACCCGCACCAAACCAGGTGCCAACAACTGTCCGAGATGAGGGTGGCGGGCCACGGCCGCATCGCTGGGGGCTGACACCGTCGAGACGTTACGCGACCGGGCGCCGGGCCACCAACGCCCGCTGGCGACCGGTGAGATCGGTCCGCACATCGGCCTCCACGAGCCCCGCGGCCATCGCCAGTTCGACGGCCATGTCGGCCTGTTCCGGGCTCAGTTCCACCACCAACCATCCGCCTGGCCGTAGCCATCGCGGCGCATCGGCCACGATGAGGCGAATGCCATCAAGGCCATCGTGCCCAGCGAACAATGCCGAGTGGGGCTCCCACTCCAACACCTGGGCCGCCAACTCAGCATCGGTGCGCACGTACGGCGGATTGGACACGATCACATCAATCTGCGCGCGTAGCTCTTGGTCCAACGCCTCGTACCAGGATCCCAGCGCCAGTCGCACACGAGTGGCCGGTCGGCCGAGCCCGGCGAGATTGGCACCCGCTACGGCAATTGCCTCAATCGAGACATCAGTGGCCCATACCTGTGCTCCGGGCACTTCAACAGCGATGGACAACCCAATGGCTCCGGTACCGGTACCGAGGTCCACCGCCACTGCACCCGGTCCGGCTGCGGCCACCAACTCAATAGCGATACCGGCCACGGTTTCAGTCTCCGGGCGGGGAATGAGAACGCGCTGGTCCACCAGCAACTCCAGCGAGCGAAAGCTCCACCGTCCCAGCACGTATTGCAACGGCTCGAACGCCTCGCGCCGAGCCAACAATTCATCAAAGAACGCCACCGAGCGAACACTGACTGGCTCATCGTCGTGGATCATCAACTCCGACGCCGAATAGCCTGATACCCGTTCTACGATCCAGCGAGCCTCCTGCGAGCGATCGTCAGCGAAGGCGACACGCAATCGCTGCGCCGCTTCATGGCGCAGTTGCTTCCAGCTGAGCGTGCCCTCTGCCATCAAGATGAAACGGTGTCGCTACTCAACTGTCGGGCTCGTTCATCGGCCACCAACGCGTCCACCACTTCGTCGAGTTCGCCGGCCAAGATGCGATCGAGTTTGTACAGCGTGAGGCCGATGCGGTGATCACTTACACGATTCTCTTTGTAGTTGTACGTACGAATTTTTTCACCGCGCCCGCCCCCACCGATCTGGCTCTTTCTCGCCGATGACTGCTCGGCGGCGTGACGTTCCTGTTCGTATTGCAGCAGGCGGCTACGCAGCACCATCATGGCCTTCGCCCGGTTCTGGATCTGGCTGCGCTCGTCCTGCATGGCCACCACGATGCCGGTGGGCTTGTGCGTGATTCGCACCGCCGAGTCGGTGGTGTTCACACTCTGGCCACCCGCGCCTGATGAGCGGTATACGTCAACGGTGAGGTCACCCTGTTCGATGTTGACGTCCACCTCTTCGGCTTCGGGCAGCACGCTGACCGTGGCAGCGGAGGTATGGATACGACCTTGACTCTCGGTGGCGGGCACCCGCTGGACGCGGTGGGGGCCACCCTCGTGTTTCATCCGAGTCCACACCCCGTCACCAGCGAGCAAGAAACTCACCTCGTTGTAGCCGCCGGTGGAAGACGGGTCGGCCGCCAGTACCTCCAGACGCCACCCCATACGATCGGCATAGCGGACATACATCTCGTAGAGGTCACGAGCCCAGAGGTTGCCCTCCTCGCCGCCCTCCGCGCCACGGATTTCCACGATCACGTTGCGCTCGTCGTTGGGATCACGAGGGATGAGCAATACCTTCAGATGCTCTTCCAAGTCAACGATCAGCGCTTCCGTAGTTGAAATTTCCGTCCGCATGGCCTCGCGATCCGCACCCTCAGAGTCAGCAAACATCTCCTTGGCCACCACCAGGTCCTCAGTGGCACCGCGATACCGGCGGTAGGCAGCCACCACCGGCTCGAGGTCCTTCATACGCTTTCCCACTTCGCGCAACGCCTTCTGATCAGTTTGCACCACTGGGTCCGACAGCCGGATGAGTACCGCCTCGTACTCCTCTTCCACTCCGACAAGGCGATCAAGCACGGGTGGGAACGTTACTGGCGGGGCTGACTCCTTTGATCACCAGGGCCCTGGGAGCGTTCCTGCCAGTCGAACACCGTTCGGGTGCTGCCCGCCGCTTCCGCTGCTTCTTTGCGCAGACCACCGAGTCGGGGCCCATCGGGATCGATCCGCCACGGCCCCACCCGAAGCGTGAGATAGAGCAACGCTCCTACCGGAATGGGCAACCAGTATTGACTGAAGCGATAACTGGGAACGCCGAGCGTGATCACCTTGCGGGCCAAGCCGAAGAACAACAGCATCGGCACGTAGGCACCGTCCACGATGCCCAAACCTCCGGGAGTGAGCGGGATCACGGCCAACACGTTGGCGACGCAGAAGGCCACGATGAGGCTGTCTATGCGCAGCGAACCACCGAATGCTCGCAGAAACACCCACAACGACGCGGCGTCAAGTAGCCAATTGATAAGCGACCAGATAATCAGCGAGCGGAGCATCTCACGTGCTTCGAGTAGATCACGAAGGCGGGTGGCCAAACGCGTGACCAGCAGTGCCGCTTGGTCTTCGTCGAGGAACGTGATGCGCGCCGCCAACCGCCGGGCCACGTTCTCTGCACTGGCTTGCCCCCGCAGAAGCGCAAACACCAACAACCCGAACAACACCAGTACAAACAATCCCACCAACGCCACGGACACGTAGAGGGGGTTGACGCCCGACAACGGGATGGACACCAACAGTGCCGCCATGAACAACAAATTGAGCATCACCGCACTCCCCAACCCCGATGCAGCCAAGGCAAAACCCGCATCAGGACCAGATACGCCAGCCCTGGTGAGCAACCGAAATGACAACGCCGAACTGGCGGCACTCCCCCCGGGCATGATGTTGCCCAAGGCTTTGGTGGAGAGCTGGATACGCAGCAGTGTGCCCATCCGTACTGCCTTCTTCGGCAGCGCAGCGGCCGTGAGCATGGAGTAACTGAACAAGGCGGCGAACTGCAGGCCGAGGCCGAGCAGGAGCAACCACACGTTGACGCTACGAAGGGATCGGGCGGTGTCACGTTGATTGCCGAGTTGCGGCAGTACCAGGTAATAGATGATCACCGCCAAGGCCAAGAGCCGCACACTGCGCGACACGGTTTTGCGGGTACCGCTACTTTCGCTACCGCCGGACCCAGGTCCACCAGCGGCCACACCAGATGGATTCCCTGCGGGCTGGGCCGATGTACTGATCACCACACCCATCCCGTCATTCTCCACGAAGCGACCCGACTCATCGGGCACCCCCGACCATCACTCGGTCCGGTCCGCCCAATCAGCCGCCACCAGCACAACCTCCACTGCCATGGTGAGTGCTCCCGCCACAATGCGCACCGCCGGAAAATCGTATGTCGCCGGTAGACACAGCACGGCCCGCGGTGCACCCAGAAATACCGCTGCGTCCACAGCATCGATGGCGGCGTCGAGGTCAACCCCGACACTGCACGCCACCACGGTACGACCCGCACCCGAGCCCGGCCCTGATTCGCCGAAGAGCAGTGCCGCACTCAGGCGCTTCAGCTCAGGCACCTCCCTACCCTCAAGCGGAGTCAAGGCGGTGCAACCCACCAACTCGGGGTGGGCGGCCACCACGTGGCGCAGCCAACGCGACACGGCGATCTGATTGGCGGGATGAGAACTGGCCCCACTACGTCGATGCACCAGCACCGATTCCACGGCATTGCGCAACGACAGTGCTGGATTCTGACCCTGATTCATCATGGCCTGAGCCAGACGATCGTGGCGGCCCACCCCCACCTCCAAGCGGGTGATGCCGTCGTACGGATCGACTTGCGTGCGGGCCACCTCCAGCCCCCGAACCTCGGCCCGCAGCACTCCGTGCTCGATCACCGGGTCGGCCCCCGCCGCCACGATGGCGGCCTCGAAGGCCAACACCTCAACCGACGCAGCAGTAGGGGCCAAATAGTCCTCCGCATCGACTGGGGTCAGTACACGCCCGGCAATTGACCACACCCGCATGGGGATGATCGAGCGCAATGCCCTACGCGCATCGTCCCCGCTGAGCATGTCGCCCATGAGGTTGACCTCGGTACAGCCGTGACGCTGAGCCAACACCACGGCCCCACCCAACCACCCGCGCGGAGGGCGAGGCCGGGCCGACGGTTCGGTGTCCATGGGATCGCGTTCGGCCGTGGACGGCTCCACCAACACGAACAACCTGGTGCCCACCAACGAGGCGGCCCCGGCGAAGAACCCCACCGGCACCAAGGGGTTTAACCGCAACTCCCACGCAGGGTCCACCACGGAGTGGTCGGTGATGAGTACCCGAAGTTTGGTGGCCAGGAGCGAAGCGCGCTGGACCGGATCCATCGGCGGCGTAAGCCTCAGGCGCCAGGGGCCTTGGCGATCTCCGCCATGAAATCGGCATTGGTACGCGTGACCTTCATACGCTCCATGAGCAGTTCCAGGCTCTTGGCGGCGCCGCCATCTTCGGCCAATCCGTTCAACACCCGACGCAATCGGAACACCACGTCAAGCTCCTTACGGTCGAAGAGCAATTCCTCATGGCGGGTAGACGACTCGTTGACGTTGATGGCGGGATAGATCCGCTTCTCCGCCAGGCGCCGATCGAGACGCAACTCCATGTTGCCGGTGCCCTTGAACTCTTCGAAGATGACGGTGTCCATGGTGGAACCCGTTTCGATGAGGGCTGTAGCCAAGATGGTGAGTGAGCCGCCTTCTTCGATGTTGCGGGCTGCTCCGAAGAACTTCTTGGGTGGGTACAGCGCACCGGTGTCGATACCGCCGCTCATGATGCGCCCGGTGGCCGGTGCGGCGAGATTGTAGGCACGAGCCAACCGGGTGATGCCGTCGAGGATGATGACCACATCGCGGCCCTCCTCCACCAGACGCTTGGCCCGCTCTATGGCCAACTCAGCCACCTGGGTGTGCTCATCGCTGGGCTTGTCGAAGGTCGAAGCCACCACTTCACCCTTCACATGGCGGCGCATGTCGGTGACTTCCTCGGGGCGCTCGTCCACCAGCAACACCATGAGGTGTACCTCGGGATTGTTGGCCTCGATGGACGTGGCGATCTGTTTCATTATGGTGGTTTTGCCGGCCTTGGGCGGCGACACGATGAGGCCGCGTTGGCCTTTGCCGATGGGCGACACCAGGTCGATGATGCGGGCCACCATGTTGCCGGACTGACCGGGCGTCTCCAGGCGCAACTTCACATCGGGGAACAGCGGGGTGAGGTCCTCGAAGCGAGGACGAAGGCGAGCCACATCTGGGTGGTGACCGTTGACGGTGTCGATGCGCATGATGGCCGGGAACTTCTCCTGCGGCAATGCGGGCCGGTGGGCCCCGACGATGGTGTCGCCCTTGCGCAGACCGAGTTGGCGGACCCTGTTCACGGGCACGTACACGTCACGGGCGTTTGGCAGGTACCCAACGGCGCGGATGTAGCCGTACCCCTGATCGGACAGGTCGAGCAGACCCGCTATGTCGATGAGTTCGCCCTGATAGTTCTCCGATGCCTTGTCGACCTGGGCGTCGGCCTGAGGAGTCACCTGACGGTCACGGTTCTGGCCGCGACGGCGACGGTTGCGACGGCCGCCGGGGCCCTCGTCGTTGTTGAGGAACCGGTCCCGGCTGTTGCCTTGGGCTCCCGGGTTGCTGTTGCCTGGGGCGCCCTGGGGCCCCCCATTGCTGCTGCCTTGGTTCTGGGGACGCTCGCCCCGGTTGCGATCCCGACCGGAACGATCTTCACGAGGGGGGCGGGCCGGACGATCGGTTCCGCTTCCACCGTTGCCAGTTCCGCCGTTGCCCCTATCAGCCTCAGGTGACCCTTC